>CAVSGB010000195.1:0-3719 GCA_963726845.1 uncultured Bacteroidota bacterium
GATGTATTGCTAGGAATTGGAAAAGTATCCAAATATTATTTCGGTATCAAATTCTGCCTCTGTGCCTGGGAAAGATTTGTCTAAATGGATATTTAAACTAAAATCGCAAAATGACCTTGAAAAATCATCATATCCTACCTGCAATGTGGATTACGAGTATTTTAGTATTTACAAACCTACTTTTCTGGCAGGGAGAAACTTTTCCAGACAATATGGATTTGACCAGTCTTCAGTAATAGTTTCCAAATCGGCATTAAAAATGCTTGGGTTAAATTCCCCGGAAGATGCCATTGGAAAAATAGTCAAGGGGTATAACGACGAAAGTCCCATCATCGGCGTAATTGACGATTATCATCATTTATCTTTAAAAAACGGGTACCTTCCAATCCTGTTTTTTTATAATCCTAAAAATTTTTCATTATTCTCAGTCAAACTAAAAGACAATAATTTTCAGGAAGGGATTTCTATCATACAGCAAAAATGGAAAGAAATGTTTCCAAATAATCCTTTAGAATACGCCATACTTGAAGACTCATACTCGCAACAATATAAACTGGAGTACAATTTTAGCAGGTTATTTGCCTTATTTACAGTTATTTCAATATTCATTGCCTGCTTAGGCTTGTTCAGCTTATCCTATTTTGATACTTCTTTGCGAATGAAAGAAATAGGGATAAGAAAGATATTGGGCGCTACATTGTATGACATTTTCCACATATTATCTGCCAGCACAATGAAAATAAGCCTTATTTCGATTGCTATTGCATGGATATCGGGTTATTATTTTATCTCAGGGTGGTTACAGAATTACGAATTCCGTATTCATCTGTCAGCCTGGGTTTTTATGGTTTCCGGGCTCATTATTATATTAATTAACATTTTAACCATAAGTTATAATATTTACAGGGCTTCAATAGCCAACCCTGCAAGCATTATTAAAGATGAATAAATTGTACATGCCATTTTAGGCATTTAAGGCCATGTCGAACTAATTGATATTAAATTACCAATAATATGTTTAGAAATTATATAATTACAGCCTGGCGGAACCTTTTTAAAAACAGATTGGTTTCTGCAATTAATATACTCGGTTTTACTTTTGGTTTGGCTTCGGCAGTATTGGCAATACTTTACGCGATGAATGAATTGTCTTATGAAAAATGCCATGAGAAAGCGGACCGTATTTGCATGGTTTATCTTAACGGCAAATTTGGAAGTTTAAATTGGGTGCCTGTAACCTGTGGCCCTGAAGGTAAAGCCATCAGAGATATGTTCCCGGAAGTCGAAAAATTCTCACTTCAGAGAAACACAGATGGTATTGTAAAAATTGGAGAAAATGTATTTAAAGAAGACCATATTTTATTTGCCGATTCATCTTTCTATTCAATACTTACAGTTCCTTTCTTAAAAGGCCAACCGCGATTCGATCCCCAGTCCGTTTCATTATCAGAAAAAATGGCTTCGAAATATTTTGGGCAAAATGATCCGATAGGAAAATTGATTACCATAAACTGCCTTGATGAAAAAATGATATTTACAGTTACAGGTGTTTATAAAAATTTACCTTCCAATACAGAAATTAAAGCAGATGTAATTGCCCCTTTTTCTGTTGGTGACCGCTATGGGTGGAAATATAACGATTACCATAGTAGTAGTTATCAAACACTCATTTTATTAAAAGCAGGAACAGATATTAAAAAGTTAAATCCCAAAATTGCTGCAAACTTTAAAATACCAATGCCCATTCCTGAAATCCACGCAACCCTTATGCCATTAAAGCAGATTCACATGCGCGGTTCTTACGAAAACAATTATGGAAAACTACTTGCATTTCTTATAGGTGGCTTCTTTGTGCTAATAACATCGTGTTTTAATTACGTTAACCTAACAAATATCCTTTTTTCGACACGCACAAAAGAAATTGGTATCAGAAAAGTGAATGGTGCCGGCAGGTTCAATATCTTTATCCAGTTTTTGTGCGATAATGCCCTTGCAACAATCATTGCATTTAACCTCGCCATTGTAGTTTTGATTTTTGCCTTGCCCTGGTTTAATACCCTTATGGATACCAATATAAGTATTGAATTCAATAATGAATTTATATTTATAACATTGATTTTATTTTTTTCGACCATAATTCTATCCGGGATTCTACCCGCCTTAAAGTACGCCGCATTAAAACCGATAAGCTTGTTTCATTCATCATCGGCTACCATTTCCGGAAAAAACCGTTCATTATGGTTATTGACAACAATACAATTTTTCCTGGCCGTATTATTTATACAGATAATGCTGGTAATGAACAAACAAGGCAAGCATTTAAGCGATATTAATAATCTGGGCTACGATTCAAAAGATGTTATTTGTTTACCAGGCGATCAATGGGGCGATTTAGAAAAAATTAAAACAGAATTACTAAAAAATCCGGCAATAGCAAATGTATCCTGGGGCTCTTCAGTTCCTGAAATGAGTATGTCAATGACAACTAGCTGGAAAGATGAGAAGAACAGTGAGCTTGCCATGCAATTGACAATGGAAGAAGATTATTTAAAAACATTCGGCATAAAAATGGTTGAAGGGCGCTTCTTTTCAAAGGATTTTAATTCGGACAGGGAGAGCGCAATTGTAATCAACAAAAAAACTGCTGATATTCTTGGATTTGGCGATCCGGTTGGTAGAACAATGACGGCATACAAAAAACAATATAAAATAATCGGTATCATAGATAACTATCAGGCTGTTCCTCCAATTTTTTCGGAGATGCCACAAATAATTAACTTGAGCAAAACACAGGATGAAATTTTATTAATAAAAATTGACCCGAGAAATAGGAAAGCTGCTCATGAATCTATTACAAAGCTTTTACAGAAGATTAACCCGGATTATCCTGTAGACATCAAATATCATCATGAATTGTTATTGGATTCAGCAAAATCTTATATTGCAGCAGGAAAACTTACCCAACTGTTTTTTTTACTTACCATTTTTACTTCGCTTATCGGTTTGTTTGCCTTATCTGCTTTTATAGCAGAAAAACACAGAAAGGATGTCTGCATCAGGAGAATTTGCGGCGCTACGATAAGTATTATTTTGCCCAGGCTGCTTAAAGGTATATTTTATCAGGTACTTGTGGCCATTTGCATAGCAACTCCAATGGCTTTTGCATTTAGCCTAAAATACCTGTCAATGTTTCCAAATCATTGCAATCCGGGTATAAAGCTTTTCTTTGAAGGAGGGTTAATTGCTTTAATAATTACTTTATTAACAGTCAGCTGGCAAGCCTGGCGCGCAGCAAGCAGAAACCCGGTAGAAAGTTTGAGGTATGAATAGTGATTGAGCTAAACTATCCAGATGTGAGTGAAAATCTCTTAAAAAAGATTAAACATTAAAAAATTGAAAGTATGCCATTTTCTGTATCATTAATAAACGCTGTTATTACATCAATATGTTCCGAAATTATTTCTTTGATCAGCTTCGTTGTACAATTTCCTCTTCGTATCCAAATTACTTTAGGCGGAAAACCAAATAATGCAATCAAATTATTAAAGTTGCTATCCTTGGTAACAATGGTAAAGTCATTTTTCCCTGCATATTCCCATACAAAAAGGTCGTCTGAAACATCAAGCCCTATATCTTGTAAATGCAACGAACCTTTAAAAGCATCCTTAAAGTATATTGATAAAAAAGGCGAAAGGTTTTGGTCGAAAAGTAATTTCATT
>CAVSGB010000196.1:0-12625 GCA_963726845.1 uncultured Bacteroidota bacterium
ATGTATTGCTAAGCTACATTTACACCAACATCTCGTTTTGGCATTGGAATATTATCATGCTTTATGGTAGCAGATACTTTAGAAGTTGACACAAAAAGAGTATATGCTCAACATAAATCTAGTGAACCTTTAAATATTATTGTTGAAGGTCAGGAAAGCATTTTTTGGATTAAATCTGGTAAAAGAGAAATACCAGGTACAACTACTAAACTTCATTTAAGAAAAGCACGTAATCCATGGGAAAATATGACAGAAGATAAATTTATCGAATCTGTCGAAAATGTAATTCCTAATCCTCCCTTTCAAATTTATATTGAAACAAAATCTCACAAAAAAACTAGGGACGAAAATAGTTTTAAAGAAAATACAGCTATTTCATTAAAAGATTATTCTTGGGGTAAACATGAAAATATTCGAGTATTTGAAATTTCAATTGATAACTCTGAAATGGGTATTGTAGGTTCTGCTTCAGCAGCAATTTTAGAAAGTCAAGGAAAACCACAAAAACAGATTAATTTAACTTCAGTTGATGTTACAGTTGATGGAGAAAGTTATACACTTGAAAAGAAACTATGGATTTCAGAAAATTCAATAGAACAAGATTCAAGTTCAATCACAGTTAATGATGAAGGTGGCATAAGCAAAGATAACTCTTCTCGTGATTTGGCAAAGTCTAAATCAAAACTTTCATTACATGGAATTGAAGTTCCTACCTCATTATTTAAATACAGTTGGGAACTTTACAGTAACCAAGCAAGAATCACATGGCCATTCCCTCTAATTTTTGTGATTGATATCTGTGGTAATAGGGATTTAGATTTAAATTCAGCTAGGACACAAATAATAGTCTCTGAAAAATGGGTTGGTTTTGAAGAAGATTTAGCATATTTAATTTGTAGTGGTATTGCATCCCAAGTTTCTGAAGATTATTGGATTGAACTTAAAAAGATATTGAATACTGATTCGAAATATGATACATTTTATAGAGGTTTAAATCGAGTTAAAAAATAAAAGCACGAACGCTCAACATAGGCTTATCAAATTCTATGCAGGTATATGTAATAGCTTGCCAGGCCAGAAAGTTTATATAACATTTTGCTGGTTACCAGAGTCCCCACCCAACAGGGCAAAAAATCTTATGCTCAGCGTAGTTTAGCGAAGCGTAACTATGTCATATTAAATCAACATATTTATTTTCACTTCTTTCCTCTTGAAATCCCGCATCAATTTTATTGCAAGTCTCATCAAAAAATTGAATTTTGACCAAAAAATATCTAACACTCAAGCTTTTGTATAACTGATTAGTATAAACACTCATTTTTCATTCGTCAAACTTCCCTTGTCCATTCATGTAAACAGCCACTTTTAGTACTTGCATTTTGTTTATATTCAATAGTACTTTAGTAGAAGTAAATTAAACTCCTATGAAAGTCGAATCATTAATAAAACGCGGTGATTATCCTTTGGTAGAATGCAAATACAATGTAGATTTTTATTCAAACACGTTGGAAGAAAAGGTTGATGAAACTTTAGGTGATATATGGCGCCATTATATATACAGCAAGCCAGAACCAAAAGGAATATCCGAAATAATGGATACCAATATTGTACGCTCATTAATAGATTATGAACTTAAAAATCCAGGTTATGATACTAACAAAAGAACAAATAGCGCCAATTCTTCGCCGGATGGTCAGCGAACAAGCCTTTCAGGTAACACACAAAGCGGCCTTGCAACTGATGTACCAACAGGAGATAGAGAAATACTGGCAACGCAAAAAGAAACAAGCGACGATATAATCGCATTTATTACCTGGATAAAAGAAAAATATCCTGATGATAAATATATTTTGAATGTTAGTCAACTTTGCAATTTATGGATTGCTGAAGGTTGTAAAAACAGTTTCAATTCTTTTTTAAATGAGCAATATCATCAATCCTATATTCAATCATGCAATAATGTTGGTATAGTACCTCTCGATTTTAAGTCATGGCTTTTACGTCCATTGGAGTATAACCTTAATTCATATAGGGAAGAAATAATAGAACACCTTTCGAAACGTAAGAAAGATATTTTAATTGCAAATATTGCCAATCCTTCTAATATAGAAGACGCATTTAATAAAGCATTCTATTTAATGAATACCGATGAATTTCTCAAGTATAATGGAACAAACTATTATTATAATATTGAATTTGATTTAAAATATTATAAAGCAGAAAAATTTCCATATAAATCAAGAAAAAAAGAAGATACAATAAATGCTATTCCATTACTTTCATCTGTTATAAATCAAAATCCAAATTATTCTTTTGCTTTTTTATTAAGGGGCTTTGCAAGTTATAATACAGGCAGTTTTAAAGAAGCTATCGAAGATTATAACAAATTTATCAATTTAGTTCCTGATGATGAAGTAGGTTGGTATCTTAGGGCAAAAGCAAATGATGCATCAAATAATTATAAAGCCGCAATTGACGATTATTTAAAATGTATTGATTTAATTAAGTCATATAGTCATTATCCCTATTTAAGTCATTATAGGTATGTTTTTATTGACCGTGAAGGTAAGATTGTTGATTTATATGAAAAAATACCCATAATCCCTATTTTATCTGAGCTATATTACAATTTGGCATTTGTATATATAAACTTAGATGATTATTCAGGGGCAATGCTCAACTTCAATAGGTCAATAGAAATTGATTCAAATAAATTTTATGTTTTCGGCAATCGTGGCACATTAAAGCTAAACCAAAAAGATTTTGAAGGTGCCCTTATGGATTATAATAAAGCAATTGAAATAAATCCAAAGATTGCAAGTCTATATTACAACAGGGCAAAAGCAAAGGCAAATCTGAAAGACGAAAAAGGCTATTTAGAAGATTATAACAAAGCAATCAAAATTGATCCATCTTTGGAAAAACATAAGGCAATGATTAAAAATTTAATTATAGAAAAAACATCAACCTCACCTTATATCAATTTTGACGCTTCAAATGGTATTTTTAAGATTGAAGGTAGATCAGTAAATGTAAATTCTAATGATTTCTATAAGCCTTTATATTATTGGGTTGATGAATATATAAGCAATTCTCAGAATAATATTAATTTTCAATTACAAATGGAACTCGTTAATGCTGATTCTCAAAAAATTATTGGCATGTGGTTAAATTATACAATTGAAAAAGCGTACAATAAAGGTATTAAATGTTCCATAGATTGGTTTTATGATAAAACTGACCAGGCTATTTTTGAGTTAGGTAAAGAAATTAAGTTATGTATTAAATTTGATGTTACATTTAACCTCATACCCAGATAAACCCCACCGCACAAGCAGGTTATATGGTATTCTCTCCATCAAGGCAATACAAAAAGACACGCCAAGCCGTCACAGCCCATTTTTATAAAGCATTTAATTTTTAAGGTATAAAAAAGAGCTGTGCCGCCCTACGGGTGTTCCGTTGCACTTCACAGCTTGTCATGCTTTTCATTGCCTTGCTTCCGTTCATTGCAGCCTACTCTGTCCTGCAATAAGCTTCACTCATTACGGCTACATTACATTTCAGGGCTTCGCTGCACTCAACACCTTTCATTTCATTCCGCCTTCATTCCTTTCAGCCTTTTGCAGTCCACCGGCTGCATTGTTTGGCTCGCCTGCGGGTCGCTGCGGGCTTCGGCTAAATTATTTTGACTGCCTCCACTTCGTTCTGGCTATTAAAGCGGTAGCCTCGTGTAGTGCGCTCCAGGCTGTCATGGTTTTTGTGCCTTCCCACTTTTCCACCGTCAAAAACAAAAACCTCGCCAGCCTTCCACTTCCACATGTGCTATACACGGCCTATCGGCCTTTTGTGTCTACCACCCTTGCTCAACTCGCAGGGGCTTCGCAGAGCCATCCTTTCGGTCGCAACCCAACCACACAGGCAACCCAATTGCAACCTACAGGCTGTCTTTTTTGCTCATGGCTGTTATAACCTGCTTTTACCACCCTCAAAGACAAAATACAAAAACAGGAATATAATATAAAGGCAAATTCATTTATATAACAAATACACCAAAACATAATAGCAAAGTTAAAGGCGTGGTTGTCAAAGCTGACAAGGGTTCGCTTCGCCATCCTCAAAAAATCTTCCTTTTTCTTTTGCCCAAAACCAAAGAGGTCAAAACAAAAAGAGTATTTTTTGGTCTGCCCTTGCACCTTTGCCCCCCAGCCTTTGGACACACAAGCATTATGTTTAACTGTATTTTTCGCCGTAGGTTGGCTGGCTGGTGGTTGGTTGCCTACACTTGTAGCACGGTTCGCATTCACTTTTATTATTTAGGTGGTGCCGTTCCGTTGGTTTCTATTCAGCTCTTGTGGCTACAGTTCTCTATTGGTAAGCTGCCGTTTTAGGCGGCTTACTTTTTTTTGGAATATCTGTTTGACAGGAAATTAATTCCCAAAAAATAAAAAAGGAAAGCAAGTTAGGCGTGGCTCACACAATGCCAACTCTCAAAGTTTTTTCAAGGTCAAGCCATTCGGTTTTGCCATTTTTTTTGATAATCACATTTATTCTTTTGAAAGCATCAAATAAAATGTCAAAAACCTTGACAAAACACACCGCCCCGCCTTTTCAATGGCTTTCTTTTTTCTTTTTTTCTCGTTTTTTTCTTCCTTCTTTTGAAAATATATGTGTGAGCAAAGCGAACAAATTATTAATCGCAGAGGTCATGCAAACATTTATCGTAAAATCAGCATCCACAAAAGAAGAAACCAGAAAACCTCATTTCTATGCTTTAAATAAGGGAATGAATTCCGGCAAGCCTCTTTTATTACCTTGCCCTAATTGTTTCAAAATTGAGGCCGAAAACGAAGATTTTAAAGAAACATTATACTGGGTTTCTTTTGCACTTTGGAGGTCTAAAGCTTTTCACCCGTTTTTAATTGGTTCGGTAATCCCATTTATACGAATCGGAGATTATAAGCAGCTTATTTATGAAAAATTGGAAATAGTCAAAGCAAGTCCGGCTGAGTTTACCCAAACTTTAAAGAAGTTACAGTTTATTGAATTGAAAGAAAAACAGTTTAAGGAAAATTTGCGGCTTATTCAGGAACTTAAACATGCCTATGTTTACAAGTATTTCAACAAAAAATAAAAGTTCTGGACATATAAAAAGCCCGGATAGCTTACGCCCCGGACTTTTTAATAAATTTGGCAAAATATGGGACTTAATTCCCATCAACAGCAACCTGACTGACTGCCGTCATTACTGCCCCTGCAACGGTCATATATCCTGCAATAGATACCAATATAACTGGCATGGCAGGAACAGCCAAGAATTGCGCCACCAGCAGCAGCCAATGACAAACCAACTATTCTGAAAATCTTAAATATTTTCGGGGTTGGAGCGGTTAACCGCTGAACCAACGATAAATTATTTTGTATCATTTTTCATGTTTTTAAAAATGAATGATTCAACATGATTAAGCCTTTTTCAAGGAATTCAATTTTTTGGTTCATCAAATCATTGATTCCTTTGAATTCGGTTTTAATGAGAGAAGTAGTGGTTTTCACTTCAGCAAGGTCCTTTTCAACACGTTTAAAATCCCCATGTAATTGCTTACTGAAGAATGCCACTACCGAAAGCAGCACCGAAATTATTATCCCGAATACCTGGAACTCATTCATGGCTTACGCAACATTTACAATTGCTAATGTATTGTAGTTACCATTTTTTAACGGGTATTGAACACCGTTCATGAGTTGGAAAAACTCAATTTTCAAAAGGTTTACAACAATACCATTTCCTGCGGGTAAGCAGTTACAGGGGTTAAAACAACGTTGCCCTGGGTTAAATCAATTGGAATGTTCTGGACATTGGTTATTTGCAAATCGGAAACACCGTTTGCAAAATCAATGTTTGCCATAGCGCCCGTAATAGCCAAATGAGTTGCACCCGATGGGTAAGCAATATCCTTTTGAGGAATCAGGTTGTTAATGGTAATAACTCCGGTTGCAGCATCCACCGCAAATGCTTTAAACAACACACCACTCAAAACAGAGTTAGCATTGAAGTTAAAACCATTTAACAATGCCTTACCATCGGCAGTTGCCAAATCAACTGAAGGCTGACGTGAACCCCTTGCGCTTGCTGTGTCCAAACCGAGTTCTTTCATCATCAATTGTGTTACCCTCGATGTAACGTAAGTATCTGATGCATCAAGCATCAAACTTCGGAGAGCATCCCTTAAAAACTTTCCCGTTGACCCAGCCAAACCAAATTCGGCGTTATTTTCACGGGTTTTTTCATAATTAGGGTCATTGGCAATTTTATCAGCCGATACGCTGCTTTTTTCTTTCACGAGGTAAACCCCGTCTTTTTTGTAGAAGGTCATATTGCCCATTGTACCTTCAATTTTCAAAATTCCTTTTTGTTCTCCCATAATCGTAAATTTTTTAGTTATACAAATGATTATAAGCAATATTATAAAGGAATTGAAGGCCATTATATGGGTGCGTTCCGAACTTGCCGTATATTGCAGTATAATGACCTATAATGCAGCGTTATAAGTACATATAATGCTATTATATTTGTGTCAAATAAATATAACAGTCCTGTTAAATTCTTATTAAAGTCATGGGCGAAGAAAAAACAATGAAAATTGAAGCAAAGCGCATCTGTATTTATCCGAAGGATGTTCAAATCCTTACAGGTAAAAGCGAACGCTCAGCCCGTAAAATAATAGCCAAATTGAGGCTTATTCATTCAAAGGATAAGCACCAATTTGTATCTGTTAAGGAATTTTGCGATTATGCAGGGCTTGAAGAAATGGAGGTAACAAAACGCATTAAAATAGTTTATTCAAAATATCATTACAACTTAGGAATAATAAGGAAACCCAGTTAATTTAGGTGTTTTCACATTTGTTGTACCTATGTTGTACCTCGTAAATGTTGAACCCTTATGAATGTATATTTCATAAGGGTTTTGTCGTTTTAGGTATGGTTAGTGCGGGATTTACTTGCAGGATAAATCCCACTACACAAATATAATTAGAAAGCACTGAACTTGCAAACTCACTACAACCCGCATTTTATATGAGCCGATGTTATGGGCTGACTTTTTTATTTATTTAATTTAATCGAATCCACCATTGAATATTATCAATATTACCATGAACATTTTCGCTTCCTTTTTTTTGAGTTTTATCAATATTGAAAATAGTCATGTTTTGACTTAGATACAATGCAATCATACTATGAACTGTCCGAAATGCTTGACCTGAATCTTTGTATTTTACTAACATGTCAATATAATCAGCCTCATATTTCTGAGAAAACTTTTCAATAAAATCATGAGAACTAAATTCTAGGTTTGCATCAAAATCAGAAATAATTTTTCTCATTTCACTTTGATGACTTTTTAAAAAAACATTAACGTCAATCATATTTTTAATTTTTAAAAATTATATTCAAATACTGGTTTTATAATTCCTCTATCAAAACTATACATATAATTTCTATCAGAAATTGAGGAGCCGTTAATATCATTTTTCCCATTTGCCCGCAACCAAAATAATATAGCGCCAGCCATTATTCCTCTTCCTTCACCATCTGTTTTGTTATCACGAAATAATATATCACCGGTAGAAACATTACGTTCAATCATTTTTATTAAAAACCCATTTTCATATTCTCTGATATTTTCAAATTCACCTTTCTTAGAAACCCACTTTATAATCCATTTTCCAGTCAAAATGCCATTGTCATCAAATTGACCTAACACATAATTTTTTTCATCTTGTTTGAATATAAAATTATCTATCAATTTATTGTCTTTGAAAGATACGGTAGTGCTGATAGGTTTATTTATTTTATTGTGAGTATATCCCATAATTGGTTCTTTAGCACCTGTGAAAGTTTCATTAAAAGTCCAAAGTCCATCCATTTTACCAGCTATGTAGTTACCCTTTAAAATAGAATTATATGTTTGATAAACAATTTTATTTTGTAGTTTTTCCTTTGCTTCCAATATTTTATCCTCAGATGCGCCAAGCTGCATTGCCAGTTGTAATCCCATTTGTCCAATTGCTTTATCCATATCACTAAGTAATTCCCAAACAGGAGATTTTACGTTCTTAACAGAAAAAATCCATAAACCATCTCTCTGATTTTCTATAAAACTGCCATTGATATTTATTTTTAAACCATCATATTTTACAACACTTGCACTATAAGCAAATTTTCCATTATAAATTCTTTCATAATTGTCATTTTCATAATAGGAATAAGTCGCTGTACCATCTTCAAAGTTTCCAGAAAAACTTTTAGCTGCTTTGTCTTGACCCAATGCCCAATTTGAGAATAGAATAATTGTTAGGAATACGAAATTTTTCATTTTTATATAGTTTAGTTATATATCATAATAAGATTTTTTTTAGAAAATTTGTCTAAAAGCTGTGTTCGTCATAAAGTTTGCCCATAACGGTTTGCGCTATGAGCATGTGGCGGGTTTCGGAGTGCTTCACTATCGAAATACACCAAAACTTGATGCGATATTGAAAGCCAAATAACCGTATAAGCCCCGCCATTGCTTATGAGCGCGTGTTGTGTGTAGTTAATTTATTTGTTACTTTTTGAATGTATTTAGACTTGATGTATCTCTATAAAATAAACCTGACAACGTTGTAATAAATACATATTTTCCGCACTTGTTGATTGATGTTATTTGATTTGTTTCAAGTCCATCATTATCTAATTCTTGAACATTTAATGTATTCCCTACTAATGTAACTTTAGCTAATTGAGACAAGTATGTTGCATAAGTTTCTTTACCAACATTATAATACTGTAACCAACCCCAATTTGTCCCACTAAGATTTGAGAAAATATTCCATGTTTCACCTTGGTCATTAGACACAAATAATGTTCCCCATCCTAAAGCAAAAAGAGAATTATTAACTGTAAACATTTGTTCGATATATTTCCCATTAAAAACAGCAGTATCGTTTAAAATATTTTTAACATTTCCCATTGTATCTATCCGAAATGATTGACCATAATAAGTTACAAAAAACTTATTGTAAAATGTCCATGAATAATAAGTTCCGCTATAAAAATATGGTTTAATAGTATTATCAATTATAATATCTTTTGTTGAAACAATAGAAAAAGTTTGTGAAGTATCTATTTTTATTAAACTAAAGGTGGCTTTTTCAGCATGGAAATCTATCTCATAAGGTGCCAATATATATTTAGAATTAATAATTGGAAATCCTGAATTTAATAATGTAGATGAAGGAAACCCTTTTAAAGAATTGGCAGATTGAGAATATGTTGGAGAAAATGTTACTGGAATGCCTGATTGAAAAACAGGCATATAAGTACGAAATATAATCAAATTGTTTGGGTCAGTTGTTGCAACTGTAATATTCTTTGTCATTGATGGTGGAATTAAACCCGTAGTCAAATAAGATTTATATCCAACTGGAATACTAAATGTATAATTTAAATGATTTGTATAAATATACCAAATTGATGTACCATTTGCCACTGCAAGTATTGTGTCATTTAATGGTACTGATGTTAGTAAAATCTTATCATATCCATACATTGATGAATCCAACATCCAAGAATGTGTAATTGGAACATTCTTTATTACAGTTTCTTTTTTGCAAGAATATTGAACAAAAATTAATGTAATAATAAAAAGAATAAAAACATTTCTCATATCTATATTTTTAAAGTTAAAATAATTACATAATTAAATTTATTGTTGTCTTCAATTACACACAACGGTCGGGGCTATGCGCCGTAAGGGATGGCGTGGTTGCGAACCTATCACCCGTTACGAACTTTGCCAGCGGGAACTGAACTTGCAAATTGTTCTGAAACCCTTATGGCGTATGAGCCCTTGTTACCACCAGTTTTTTTTATATTTTCTTTCCGCTAATTTACATTTTTTCAAATTACTATCATTAACCAGATTTCGATTATTTTGAAGCTTCTATTCGAATGTTACTTATAGTCTTTGAATTATAGTCAACATTTGTTGAATTTTGAGGTATGGAAATTAAAATAATCATTGGGCATAGAATTAAACAATTACGTGAGAAAAACGGCATGTCTCAGAAAGATTTAGCTTTTGATTCTGATTTAGATAGAAGCTATATCGCAAGTGTCGAAAACGGACAAAGAAACATTTCCATTGTCAATATTACCAAGATTGCAATAGCCCTTAAAGTAAGCCTCAAAGAATTTTTTAACGATGACGAATTTAATCACACTACAGGAAGCCCTGAATGAAATAAAGGAATCCATTGAATCAGCTATAAAATCAGGTGGTACAACAGGAAAAAATAATTTAATCAGGTCGCAGAAACCAATCAAATTATTGCACGAAGTTGTTAAATCAGAACTTGTTAGAAACAAAATAAATACTGAACTAATTCGACCAAAATTAGGACAGAGTCACGGTGAATTATCGTTATCTGGATTTTTCAAAACAAAAGACCAAGATATTTGTGTTGTCCCGAATCATATTGAACCAATTGAAGAAAAACTAAATTTCCAAGGTATCCTTTTCGGGAAAAATGACAAATATGGCTTAAACTATACCCAAAATTCATTGTCAATCAATGTTAGAAGTCAATTGAGTAGTTCCGCAAAGAATTTTGACACACTGTATGAAAGAACCTTTGCAGAAGCTTTAAACTTGCATCTAAGATGTCCAGAAATGGTTCTCGGTGAATTCTACATGATAGCTGTAAATGAATACGATAGTAATTCAGCTAACAAAAACAAAGTTGAATTTAGAAACTTAAAAGGTATCGAAAAACATATTGAGAAATACCTTCTTTCTTTCGGAGCTGTGAATAATAGGATTTCAACAAAAGAAGACCATTTCAAATATGAACGAGTATGTTTGTTAATTGTCGATTTTAGTAAACAAATCCCAAAAGTATATAATTCTGATACTGAATTAATAAAAGATAATTTACTGCCAGCAAACACAATAGCGACGATAAAAAATCTTAGTTTTGATAACTTTATAGCAGATTTGCTCAAAATCTATTCCACAAGATTCGGAACGGGCAGATTTAAATGATATTTAGATATTAAAAACTCATCTATATCATCTTTATCGTTTATATTTCTCAGAATTTGAATTTCTTCTTTTGTAAGTTCAGGAATTGTAAACTTTTCAATAAAGTTTTTTTGATAACAGGGATAACCTCCTTCAATTGCCACAGAAGTTTTAGAAACGTAGTAGTGCATTACTATTGAATTAAATATCTTCTGAACTACGTCTATATTTTCAATTTGAGTAAGAGGGTTTTCAAATGTTTCAAATAAACCTTTACTTCGTTGTTCTTTGAAAAAAGTACCATAACCATTGGTAAAATAAGCCTCTTCGTTTTCAGTTAAAATAAATCTTGGGTATTGACTAAAGGTTGGATTTAATAGTTTTTTTCCAGTTTTTGCAAGACCTTGAGTACGCCCCCAAACATAAAATGGTTCATAATTAATTTTTCCCTTGTCTCTTGACAACAACTCGTCTTTTACAGCCTTAAAATACTCATAACATTTAGGATATTTTACTTTAAAAATATCCTCTTGAATTGGAGAGGCTACTCCGTTTTTAATTGTATAAGGACAAATAATTCTTCGGGTATTATAATTTGCCTCTTCCTGACTTTTAAAATCGGAAATCTTATAAACGGGCTTCGTTATTTCTTTCTCAATCTCAAACAGTCCATATTCTGAACTTTTTATATAAAATCCGTTTTTTTCAATTTGGTTATCAATAAAGTATAAATCGTCTTTTAGGGTAGCAATACCAACACAAATGTCAAACAATTGACCAATCGGCGTGCCGATGGTTTCAATTGTTTTTATATTTTTCTGTTCATCAGTTTTTAATAATCGCCACTTTTTAGAACTAAACGATTTTATCAAATTGGGCGAACCGTTTACCCGTTTTATAAAATCCTCAGGCTTTTGGTGGTTCTCAATCCGGTCATAAACAATAGTTTCGTTTTGTTGTTTGGTCAAAAATGTTAATGCAGTATATGTTTGAGCATCAAAAACTTTTTTATGACTAAAATCTACAATCCGGTTAATAGATTGGTTTTGTTGGAAATACTTCCTCAAAGGCTCTCCAGCTAACGAAGTGAAATAATTATTAGGAGTTATATAACCCAAACGACCATTATCATTGAGAATTTTGTAACCAAGCTCAAAAAAAGCAAAATAAAGATTGAAAGTCCCAACTTCTATCGTTTTCCAATGTTTTACTAAATAATTTCTATTTTCGTCTGATAAATCCTGAAACTTTACATAAGGCGGATTTCCAACAATATTTTGAAATTTAGTAGTCCAGTTATATTTTAAACTATCAGTTACAAATAAGTTAAAATCAGAGTCCTCAACAATCTCGTTATTATGAAGGGCAAAAATTGCTAACAGCAATTTTGTCCTTCTAATATTGTATTCTAATATGTCTGCACCAAAGATATTATCTTGAATTGTTTGCTTTACTGATTTATTGTATTTGTTCTTATAAAACTCGGCTAATCCTATTAAAAAAGCACCACAACCACAACTTGGGTCTAAATTTTTATCAGATTCTTTAGGACAGATTTCA
>CAVSGB010000197.1:0-26956 GCA_963726845.1 uncultured Bacteroidota bacterium
TGTTAATGGCAAACGTGCAGAACTTTCTATTAAACGAGAAGTAGAAATTACTAAATGGAATAGTACGGGTGGTTGTGCTACTGGATATAGTGAAACCTCAAAACAATTAAATGAGTATATCAATCTCTGGAAAACTAAAATTTACCAGGCTCACAAACAACTTGTTGAAGAAGAGGCTTTATTAAGTGCCGAAGCAATTAAAAACATACTATTAGGTAATACCGAAAAGCAAAAGACTATTGTTGAGGTTTTTGAATATCATAACAAAATGCTTGGCGAAAAAGTAAATATCGATCATGCTGCAGGTACACATAGTAAATATATTACCACACTCAAACACTTAAATAATTTTATCCTGGAGGTTTATAAAAAATCCGATATTATCTTGGCTCAACTCAATTACAAATTCATTACAGATTTTGAACACTACCTATTAACCGTAGCTAAAATTGGAATAAACACTACAGCAAAGTACATTAAAAACACATAGCATGTTGTGAAAATAGCAGTTAAGAATGAATGGCTTGAAAAAGACCCTTTTGAAAACTTCAAAGTTACGCTAAAACAGGTTGATAGGGAATTTCTTACAGAAGATGAACTCCTTAAAATTGAAAGTAAAGAATTTTATTTACCACGCTTGGCTCAGGTTCGCGATATTTTTGTTTTTTCCTGTTACACTGGTTTGGCCTATATTGATGTTGCTAAGCTTACCTCCGATAATATCCGAAAAGGCATAGATGGTGAATTATGGATTAACATACATCGCCATAAAACAGATACTCCTTCAAATATTCCATTACTTCCAAAAGCAGTTGAAATCATAGAAAAATACAAGGATAATGCGGCAGTCGTTAACAAAGCTGGCATATTGCCCATGTTAAGCAATCAAAAGCTTAATTCATATCTAAAAGAAATTGATGATTTGTGTGGCATTCAAAAAAATCTCACTTTTCATCTTGCACGTCATACTTTTGCAACAACCGTTACTTTAACTAATGGTGTTCCTATTGAATCAGTTAGTTCAATGTTGGGTCATACAAGTATTAAAACCACTCAGATTTATGCTAAAGTTGTCCAGAAGAAAGTCAGTGAAGATATGAAAGCTTTGAAACTGAAGCTAACTAAAGTTAGTAAACCAGATATGGATAGTATTTCTGAAGCTAAGTAGTAGCCTGCCATTGATATTATATAATAAATACAAATAAGTTACGTTTATCACGAAAATATTGGCTTGGCGGACTGCTTTTTTGCCGATTTAGTGTTGTTGGGTTTTTGAGGGTGAGCTGGAAAGCCACGCCATTACCCGTTTTTAAATTATTAAGTACAATTTAGAAACGGGTTTTTATTGTGCCCAACCCTAAAACAATGATAAAAAAATCGAATGAAATCCTGAACCACCTTGAATCGGAGCTTGAAATTATAAGTGAATCGGATCAGGCGGATGTCTCAGAGAAGGTGACGAAATCACTTAAAGCTTCTCAGAATGCATTATTAATTCTTAGAAGGCTAATAAATAAAGAGAAGTTAAAATCATTAGCTGATGAAGTAGTTTACTTTAAATGTATTCAACCTAAGGTACTGAGTTACATTATTTATTTTACAACTTTGCGTCAATATTATTTCAAAAGAACTCAGTCTTGCAGTTTGAAATCGTCAAAGAGTATCTGTAAAAAATATCTGAAACAAATTGAACAGTATTGCAATGAATATCAACTATTTATAAGATACTATATATCAGGCAATAACGAATTGGATAATAGTTATTTCACACGACAATTGGAAAGTTCAAAAAATCTAATTATTGATGAATGTCTTGCATTTATTGATCCGGATTTTACAACCGGGTATGATTTAATACTTGCCAGGAGTTTGGCTTATGATAAACTAAAATTGTTTTTCCTCAACGAGCTACAACCCCTGAAAAATGGGAATTATATTCCCTATATAGGGTATAGTTCTGAAACTGCCTCAACTGTTAAATGGACATACCCGAAGAATGCATTGGTTGAGCTTCTCTATTCCTTTAAAGAAGCGGGTTGTTTCAATAATGGAGAGTGCGATTTAAATGACATTGCTCAAACACTCGAAAAAGCTTTTAACATCAAACTAGGGAACTACTATAAAACCTTTAAGGAAATTTGCCAGAGAGAGAAACCTATTCAAATGCTTGAGAAACTTAATAAATCACTTTCTGATAAGATTGATAAATCGTTGGATTGAAAATATTTATTCCCTATACACACCCCATATAGTGAATAAAGTTTTTCACTGTAATTCAAATTTGCACTAAAACATATTAAAACTATTTTATTATGAGTGCAGAAATTATCACAACCGATGATTTGAAAGAATTCAAAGTCGAATTGCTCAACGACATCAAAAAAATTATTAATGAGAAAAGCGATGTGCCAGCCAAAAAATGGCTCAGGTCTCCGGAGGTATTGAAAATATTAAATATTTCGCCTGCTACACTTCAAAATTTGCGTATTAATGGCTCTTTGCCTTATACAAAGCTGGGAGGGGCTTTGTATTACGATTATGAAGACATACAAAAAACATTCAAAGAAAATAGGGTACATAATCGTTAGCCATGACCAATGAATTATATAAAACATTTGACGGCATTTTTTGAAAAGATTGCCACAGATGAGCACATAACTCCATTCCATATAAGTCTTTATATGGCGCTGTTTCAGCTTTGGAATGCACAACGCTTTGAAAATCCAATATCGATTGCCAGGGCTGAACTTATGAAATTAAGTAAAATTGGTTCGACACATACATATTACAAATGTCTGAATGAGCTTCACTTATTGGCTTACATAATTTATATGCCTTCAAAAAGCAATTTAACTGCAAGTTCTATAAGCTTGTGCATATTCGATACAAGCCCTGCTCATGCAGTGCATCAAGGTAGTGGCAAAAATGATACAAGCCGTGCTCAAGCAGTGCATCCTTATAATAAACATAATATAAACATTATAAACAATAAAACATATAGAGGGCAAAACTCAAAAAATGAAATTCAAAATTTAAATCTTGATAAAATGAAAACAAAAAAATCAAATAGGAAAAAAGCAGGTATAGGAGCAGAAAAAAATATGTTGCGGCCAACACTCAATAAAGCAATAGCTTTTTTCATGTCCGAGGGCAGCCCCGAAATCGAAGCCAAAAAATTCTTTAACCATTTCGAAAGCAATGGCTGGAAGGTTGGCGGTAAAAGCCCAATGAAAAATTGGCAGGCCGCCGCCAGAAACTGGATTTTAAACAGTAAAAATTTCATCCCGCCAAAAGATTTTCCAAAGCATTTTCCAATTCCAAAACCACCAAAGCCCAATCCAAACAATAAAAACTATTCCGAACCCCTTTAACACCCTCTCCATATGGAGAACTAAGCGAAGCGATTTCACGACCGGAGGGAGTAGCGCTGGGGTGAGGTTCTTCCGGCGCAGCCGTCAAAAAGATAATTTCATTTCGATGGGCTGCCGTCCAAGCGAAGGCGAAGCCGGAGCGCGTTTAGCCCATCAAGCATTTTTCTTTGTTTCGTTTCTTTTGTTGCGACAAAAGAAATGAAAATCTAAAATCAATTAATCTGAAGTTCATTATTCAAAAAACTTTAATAAATGAGCCCCACCTTTGATTTCACCAAATGCCTCTCACAAATCGAATCCACTGGTAAAAAACTTTACCATCCCTCTTTTAAGTTAATCCCTGAAGATTACGAAATCATTTTCAAGCTTCTTATATATTTTCTCAAAGATTCAGCAGGTGCAGAAAAATATAATATCTCTTTTCGCAAAGGCATTTTACTTTCAGGTCGTGTAGGTTGTGGTAAAACATCTCTAATGAATATCCTTAAATACATTCAGATGCCAGAAGAAAGGCACATTGTAAAACCCTGTCGCGATATTAGCTTTGAATTCATCCAGGAAGGCTATTCAACCATTCACAAATACAGCAAACATTCATTCAAGAATAATATTCCCAAAGTCTATTGTTTTGATGATCTGGGCATCGAAAATAATCTTAAATATTATGGGAATGAGTGCAATGTTATGGCTGAAATTCTCCTATCACGCTACGACCTATTTGTTTCACGCCAAATGATTACACATCTTACAACCAACCTCAACAGTGGTGAAATTGAGGATATTTACGGCACTAGGATTCGTAGCCGGTTACGTGAGCAGTTTAATCTAATTGCATTTGATGCGAATTCAAAAGACAAACGGGTATAATTTCTTTCACCCTCTCCGAGTGGAGAGGGACGGGATGAGGCTTTATTGATCAGTCAGCTAAAGACAAACGTGTTTAATTTCTGTTTAATCGTGCTTATCTAATAGAAAACATTTTATTTTTACACTACATTTATCATGATTCAGGTTACAGAGAGTATTTATATAGTTTAAAGTATTTTAAATCTCATGAGTAAATTAACAAACATTGACAAGTCAGAATACAACAATTTTTTAACCGAAGTTTTACAACATATTTCCAATTCTCAAATTAAAGTTACAAAAGCCTTTAATACTGGCATTAATGAACTTTACTGGGTAATTGGCGGCCTTATTATTGAGAAACAAAAACACCATAATTGGGGTAAATCCGTTGTTGAACAATTAAGTTTAGATTTAATTCATAATCTGGGTGGTTCGCAAAGTTGGTCAACCCGTAACTTGTGGTTTATGCGCCAGTTCTATGAAGAATACTCTCCTTATGTTCAACCGTCAGAAAACAAAGAAGTTAAAATTCTGAAGCAGCTTGCTTCAGAATTGCCAAATCTGAAACAGCTTGTTTCAGAAATTCCCTGGTGGCATAATATTCTCATACTTCAAAAGGTTAAAGACATTAACGCCCGTATTTATTACATAAAAGCTACAGCAGTAAATGGTTGGAGCCGTGCTGTATTATTGAACCAAATAAAAGCCAGGGCTTTTGAGTATTACCTCGAGCATCCCAAACAGCATAATTTCGAAGTTGCTTTGCCTGAATATCTGCATGAACAAGCTTCTGAATCGTTAAAAAGTGTTTATATGCTAGATTTTCTAGGTATAGATAAACCAACCAAAGAACGTCAGTTAGAAAATCTCCTTATTGAAAACGTAAAAAGGTTCATTATGGAACTTGGCTATGGCTTTTGTTTCATTGGAAATCAGTACAGGTTATCCCTGGGGTCAAAAGAATATTTCACCGACTTATTGTTTTACCACCGTGTATTAAAGTGTTTGGTGGCCATTGAATTAAAAGTTGTGGAATTTGAACCCGAATTTGTCGGAAAACTCAACTATTACCTCGAATTAATGGATGAGCAACTTAAACAACCAGATGACAATCCATCCATAGGCATTTTACTTTGCCCGGGCAAAGACAATCTCGAAGTAGAATATGCATTACGCATAGCAACAAAACCGATAGGCGTAGCCGAATACCGGCTTACAAGAGAGTTGCCACTGCAGTACAAAGGCAAATTGCCAACAGCGGATGAGCTTAAGCAAATTATTAACTTGAAACACCAATGATTAAGCTTACAGCAACTTATATGTCGAGAAATTCCTTTTTAAAACTACTGTTCCTTTTTCTAATATCTGCAAATATCAAACCTTTAAAAGCTGAGTATTTAGAGCGATTCTAACATGCTAAAATGTTACATATTAATACAATTCTTATTATCTTCGGACATCTAACACATTTTTTATGTACTTATATATTATTCTTTCAATTTTGTCTTTACAAAATTTTAAATGCAGCGATCACGATTGCAAAGTAGATACTGTACAAATAAATCGTTGTTATAAAAATTCTCTTTTGTTATACGACAGCGCAGAATTCCAAAAATCAATGGATATAATCGAACCATAGTGGAATTGAAATTTAACATCAAGTTATCCTACTTTGACAGCTTCTCACTTATAATCGAACCATAGTGGAATTGAAATAAACAATTCTGGCAATCCGATAAAGCCGAATTATCCTTATAATCGAACCATAGTGGAATTGAAATCTATTACCGCCACTATCTTTTTTCTTTTTGATAATCTTATAATCGAACCATAGTGGAATTGAAATGTATCTACCTTTTTCAGAGAATCAATTGTAAAATTCTTATAATCGAACCATAGTGAAATTGAAATTGAAGGTCAGTAGAAAAAGCGAATTCGCTCTAAAATATTACACTCATTCCCTTTTAACAATAAGGAGCAAGAGAAGCTCATCCATTTTATTACTTCGCTACACTTGCAATCTTTTTTAAATACATTGTCATCCTGGTTAGGCAAAGATAATCTACGCTCCATTTTTGTCAAGGGTATATAAACGATGATAATTTGTTTTATTTTATAAGGAATCATCGCCCTTGACAAAAACTCCGCTTTAGATTTAAGGTGCCTAACAGGATGACAATGAAAGGCCGTATTCAAATATTTTTTATCAATATATTCATATATAATTTGTTATATATGAATATGTCAAGATAAATATATAATTAACTTGACAATAAATAATTCTTTTGTATCTTTGCCATCTATGAAAAGCACAGCTACATATATAAAAAAAACAATCGCTGCTATTCAACCTGGCAAACTCATGACATATAGTGATTTTAAGGTTCAACCAAGCCAACTTGCAGCTTTGGCGAAAACGCTCAGTCGATTAGCGCAGCAAGGTGAAATAATTCGCCTTGAAAAAGGGTTGTATTACAAACCTCAAAAATCTGTATTTGGAAATCTTAGGCCATCAGAAAATGAAATATTACGAGCCATAACATCAGGAACAGATGGATATATTAGCGGTTATGGTGCTTTTAATAACTTAGGATTAACAACACAAATGGCAAGTCAAATAACTATTGCAACAATAAATAAAAGGCCTATAAAACAATTGGGAGGGTTGAAAATTAGATTTATTAAAGCTTCCATGCAGGGAAACCCAAAAAATACGTTGTTATTGCAAATTTTGGATGCTATTAAAAATATTAAACGTATTCCGGATTCTCTGCCGGATGAAACTCTTAGAATTCTGATTAAAAGAATAACTCAACTCTCAAATGACGAGAAAAAAGAATTAATTAATATTGCATTAAAATACAACCCATCTACTCGTTCAATTATTGGGGCTATATATGAAAATTATATAGGAACATTTAACTTAACAAAAATTGAAAACTCATTGAATCCACTATCATCATATAAGATCGGTATTTCAGAATCAATATTGCCAAATAAAAGCAAATGGCGAATAATATGAACCTGCATAAGTCTCCCTTATTTGAAGAAGCAATTATCGCTGCAGCTTCTCATTTTAATATAAACGAAGCCTATATTGAAAAAGATTATTGGGTAACCTATGTACTCAAGAACCTTTCTGATTCAAAATATTTGGAATCTGTAGTATTCAAAGGAGGTACATCGCTTTCTAAAGTTTACAATTGTATTGACAGGTTTTCTGAAGATATTGATTTGGCTATTTTAGGAGATGAAAAATTAGGAGATTCAACCCGAAAAAACCTGATGAAAGAAATTGAAACAACAATTACAGATGGCTTAGAACTTATTAAAGACCATCCTCAAACTGAAAAGAGAGGACGAAATAGAAAAACCTTTTATAATTATCCAAAAAAATCTACTAAAGAAAATAAAGGCATAATTAAAGAAGTAATTCAACTGGAAATAAATTCTTTTACTAACCCTGCGCCTTATGAGTTAAAGCCGATTGAATCAATACTGGCACAATATTTTCGTGAAAAGTCGCTTACAGATTTAATTGAAACTTACAATCTGAAACCTTTTAATGTACAGGTTCTTTCAATTGAAAGAACTCTCTTTGAGAAAGTGCTATCCTTAGTAAGGATTTCATATGAAGGTACAGATAAACTTAAATCTAAAATCAGGCATTTTTATGATATAACTAGAATTCTTTCAAACCCTGCATATGCCGATTTATTAAATTATTCGGGCATAAAAGTTTTCAAGCAAGCTTTAAATGATGATAAATTAAACTCTACTTTTCAAGGTGAATGGTTAAATAAACCCCTTCATGAATCTCCATTAATTCAAAATTTTGAAGAGATTTGGTTAGAACTATCATCGACATTTAAAAGAGAACTTAATGAGCTAGTTTGGACTAATGAGTTGCCAACTGATGAAGAAGTTAAAAGTGTTTTTTTAACAGTTAGACTTTTCTTGATTGAAGCTGAATATGTAAATTAGCTTGCTATTCTTTGTCTCAATAATTTCAATCTCATTGCGGCTTGCAAATTATCTACTTTGATGTAGGTCATAAAGCAGATGCACTTTTATGTCCTGAAATTTTCATTAATTCCTCTGCCTGGAAACCCAGCTAAATACATATTTGTACAAAACGATCTACGGCAGGTATGAGAAGAAATAAGTTCATGTTTTTTATATTTACCTTTTACTGCATTTTTCCCTTTGTATCTTACAGTTTCAGTAGGTTGATTAATTCCGGCTAATTCACCTATTTTTTTTATCCCTTCGTTAAAGTCGTTTAAGTGGATTTTTGGTAATTGCAAATTGTACTTTTTAAGTATTTCAGGCACATAGTCAATGAGAGGAATTGTAACAGGTTTGTGAACTTTACGCTGGGTGAGAGTTATAATTTCTTGATTTAAATCAATATGAGATAGGTCTAAGCTAGAAAGGTCAGAATATCGTAAACCAGTAAAACAACCAACAATAAATACATCCCTTATTTTTTCAAAGTCTGGATTGTTCTCAATTTTTAAGTTGTATATTGATTTTAGTTCCAACTCAGAAAGAAAAATATGATCAACCTCTTCAACAATTCTCTTAAAAGGTTTTAAATCAATATTAGGGATTACTTTATTCTCAATTCGGTTGCGAACAAATGCTTTTAGGTTTTTAATTTGTTTACCAACGGTATTATTCTCTAGTCCTACGGTTTTATCCTTTTTGATTACAGTAAAATTTAGGTAATCTACAAACTCATTGTAAAATCTAACATTTAAGTTGCTAAATCTAATGGGTTGCGAAGAATATTCTTTGAAGCCTGTTAAATGCTTTTTTAATGAGTTGTAGTCCTTAATTACATCATTAACAACCTTGGTTTTTTTTTCTTCAATATATTTATCTAGTTGCGCAAAAAGATCGGTTCTTTTCGATTTGGTATCGTATTCTTTTTTCTTAGCAAGTTCTAATTGCACAAAATCAATCGTTGGGTCAATTTCATTTTCTTTAGCATAGGTTAAGATACTGCCTATGCGAGCCATTAAATCAATAAGTGTTTCATTAATTGCCTCATAATTTGAGCAAGACTTTTTAATCCAATTCTTCTTAAAATCCCAGTTTTCTATCTTAACAGAATAGTTAATTGGAATGAATTTCCTTTTAGTCCTATCATAGTAATATTTTATATAAATGGGCGCTTCGCCATTTTTTGTGTCGTATTTTGGGTCGACATATGCATGAAACCTTTTCATTTTCTATATTTTTCTCTGTCGCATTTCTGTCGCAAATTACAAAAAAGTATTGAAAAATAAAAGAAAATTGACTAAATTTAAAATTGTAAATATCTGAATTAATGAAATATATGTAAAACTGTGTAAAGCTATGTAAAGAAAAACCAGTCCCGTCCGGAACTGCTTCAACAGTAGTAAAGCCCTTGAAAATCAAGGGCTTTACTTTTTTTCACGTTTTTAAAAAGTTAAATAGGAAATGCTTTCTCTATGCTTAAGCTGGCCTAACATCATACAAAGAAACCGGTTCCAACAACTGAAATCTTTTACTTTATAATCGCCACTAAATCTATCAACACATTTTGTGAACTCATGCCGAATAATAACCTTAATAAATTGAGCCAAAACATAACTTCCAGTATTCATGATAATTGCATTTTTAGGCAATTATCTGAATTTGAAATCAAAAAACCAAATAACCTTTTGTATATATTGTATTTATAGTACTTTTAGAGTTATTAAAATAAAACAACGCAACGCTAGTGATTTTGTATATCCTTTTCGATAAAGCTCACAATTGAACTCAAGGAAGAGTTTTTATGCTTATATAGAACAGGGCTTAATTTTTTAATTTATCCTAACAATAGCAAATTGGCTTTTTTATAAAAGTGCGGACATAGACCAGCAAAGTATATACTTTTGGATATATTTGCACAATATAAAATTTATTAAGAGATGAAACAGCTGTTTTTTACATTGACATTGGTATTTTCAACCTTTTATACAGATATCTCAGCAATAACCGCCAATCCGATTATTTCCCGTGGCAAACCTGTTTTCACTTCAAGCGGTAATGCTTCCTACCTTGTTGACGATAAATTTGGCGGAACATCATTTAATGTAAGTAACAATTCATGGATTGCAATTAAAGTCGATTCCGGCCCTACCAAAGTTTTTGTGAACTGGAATAACCCAAATTATTCCTGGTCTGATGTTATTGATTCAGCAAACAGTTGCAAACAAAGTGTTGCCTGCCCTAAAAACTATACTATCCAGGTTTCATCAAATTCGACCAATGGTTCAGATGGTCAGTGGATAACCAAAGATTCCATTATTGGCAATAATGTCACTGCTCGAGGCCATTTAATTGATTTTTCAGGTTCAAAATGGGTAAAAATGTCAATTTCGGCCGGAGGAGGGGCAATTGATGAAATTGAAGTATTCGATGCTTCAAATGGTATTGAAGATTCCTGGTTTTTCCCAGGTACAAGTATTACTGCCAACACATTCAAGGCAACACCACCGGCATCTGATTATGCTGATATTATAGCTAAGAATTATACAGGTTTTAACCCGGTTATGATAAGAGGAGGAATCCCTTGTATTCTTAGTACCAATATGGCCCAGGAAATTTCAAAGTATTTGAAAATGGCCGGTAATGTTAAATACTGGGCTATTGAAATGGGCACTAACGATGCTTGGGGTGGGGGTAACGGTAATGTTATCACTTTTCGCAACAATATGAAAAAGGTAATTGATTCTTGTAAGGCAAGAGGTATCCAGCCAATTATTGCGCGTATGATTGGTACAAATGTTACAGCTGCAAAATGGCAGGTTCATCCCGACTTTCTAAAAGCTATCGATAGCTTAACTTCACAAAACAAGCTCCTTCCCGGTCCTGACCTTTATACCTGGTTTGTTGCGCATACTTCAGAACTGAATTCCGACGGCGTTCATCCCAATGCCACAGGCGCAGCAAGCATTCAACGGCTTTGGGCACTTAAAATGGCGCCTGTCTATGGAGGATGCATGGCGACCGATATTGTTCCTTATTTATACGTGAACAAAGATTCTTTGATTTTAAACGCCAGCGCTTCTGCGAATACTGGCGATACACTGGTCATAAGCCCACAGCCATCAACAGTTGGTTCCTGGTCGTGGAGCGGGCCAAATGGGTTTACTTCAACTTCACGCGAAATTACTATTGACAGTATCCAAACTTCACAAGCTGGAAATTATGTTGTAACTTATACGAACAACAATTCATGCATTAGTAATTGCACTTTTAAAGTATCAGTAAAGCCGCCACCTGTAACAATAAAACCAAACAAATTATCTGATAATATTCGAATTTATCCTAACCCGGCTGAAAAAGGTAAATTCAAGATCTTAATTAATAAATTAACAAGCGCGTCTCAAATGCAAGTTTATGATATGCAGGGCAAAATAGTTTATTATTCAATTCTGACTGATAATGAAACTGAAATAAATACAGGTTTGTCAAACGGTATCTATATCATAAAAGTTATTAATGGACAATATGCACTGGATCAGAAACTATTAGTGAAATAATTTTTCCTCCTTTCAAGGATTATCATCTGCAATGGATAATAATATGAAAATTACAGGCAGTAAATAATCAAAATTTTATTTTCAAATCAAATGTTAAATAACTTTTCTGCATTTGATTTTGTAATTAACGCTATTTCATCTAAAGGAATGGAAAAAATGTCTGCAAGTTTCTGAGCTACAAGTTCTACATATACCGGTTCGTTTCTTTTTCCACGATGTGGGGCAGGAGTGAGGTACGGTGAATCTGTTTCAAGCAAAATATTTTTAATGGAAATTGATGAGACAATTTTGTCGAGCCCTGAATTTTTAAATGTTAAAACGCCTCCAATACCAAGAAAAAATCCTAAGTCAATTATTTTCTTTGCCTGTTCCTCCGTGCCCATAAAAGCATGAAAAACCCCTTTCAGGTTTTTGTATTTTTTCACTATTTCATATACCTGTTCCAACGATTCCCTGCAGTGAAGGATAACTGGTATACTATTCTCCAGTGCCCATTGGATTTGTTCCTCTAATGCAATAACCTGTTCAGAATAAAAAGTTTTGTCCCAATACAGGTCGATGCCTATTTCGCCAATTGCTTTGAATTTTCCATGTATTAAAGCTTCTTTTAGTTTTAATAATTCGACCCTGAAGTTATCTTTTACTGAACATGGGTGCAAACCTATTGCGGGAAATAAATTTAGTGGTGAAATGTTGCAGGTATCAAGCAACTTATCCAATGTTGCATTGTCGACATTGGGAACAACTATTTTTTGAACGCTGCTTTTTATTGATTTTTCAATAATTTCTTTTCTGTCAATATTAAATTCTTCTAAAAAGAGATGTGCGTGGGTATCGATGAAAATCATTAAAAGAAAATATTATTTTTTAACAAGTTTTATAACTTCAAAATTATAATTATTTGAAGTTATTTTCACAAAATATATTCCCGATGGAAAAAAATGAATATCTATTATATTGTTATTACTGTCAACTTCCTTTTTTAGAATTTCATTTCCTGTTATGTCGAAAAGCATAGCAATGCAGTTATTATTATTTTGCTGGTTCAATATGACTCTGATAAAATTATCTGAAGGATTCGGGAAAACAAAGACCTGGTCCTTTTTATTAATGTTTTTTATTGAAGTTGTTGGATTTATCGGAATGACCGGTAGGCCGATCGCCCCAATATCGATTTTATTGCCAGTTGTATCAATTCCTGCATTAATACATGGCGAGCCATTTTTCAGGTTGAAATTTCCATTTTCAGGATCAATTAACATCGGGTCGGCTTTAAAATTGTTATTGCCTGGTAACAAGTTTTTGTCGGATGACGAATAGGTTATATCAAACCTCGAACTTGTCTGGGTGTATAGGTCGGTATCTGCAGATTGCAGGAAGATCGTATTTTTCATAATTGCAGTGCCGCCGGTTTGTTTGACCAATCCTTCCTCGCTATGGAAACATTCAACGCCAACGGTGTTGGCATACAAAGTATTGTTTTCGCAATAAATAATTGCAGTATCATGCACCTGGAAACCACCGTCGTTGTGATACGAAATATTATTGAAAACATACGCTAAAGACGATTCGCCAACCGTAACGCCATAATTTGTGTTGTGCAGGATGTTATCGTGTATGTAGGCATACCTGGTGTGTGTACCTATATCTACTGCATCATCGCTAAAATTGTAAATATAGTTGTGGCCAATAAAACATGAATCGCAATCGTCGAGGTCAATTGCATCGTTTTTGATGCCATTGGCTATCTTACCTCCGGCACCTTTTAGAGTAACATACTCAACTACAACTTTTTTACCACCTTCAACAGCGATGCAATCTTCGCCATAACCCCTTGCCGTACTTTCAATATTGCAATGTCTTATAACAATATTTTTTCCGCCATATCCAAAGACAAACATTAAATTACCACTTGTTTTTGTGTAATAAATTTCTATATCGTTGGAATTGTTGTTTTCAATATTTCCCCATTGGTTACCAGTAACGGCAGAAATAAAGTATACACTGTCGTTTTCAGTTCCTTGAACAATCAAGCTTCCGCTTACATACAGCATAGCATCATTACCAAATTTAATTGTTACTCCAGCTTCGATTTTCATTGTGGCTCCGGCACTTATAGTCGAGCTACTCGATATAATATAAGGTGAATTGGCTTTTGTTATTGTCGTATCTTTTGAAATTATTGTTGGAAGTTCATTTTGTCCAAATGAATAGAATATTAACAAGTAGGGAAAAATAGTTGTAAGTATGGACTTTTTCATAATAATATTATTTAACCTGAATTACTTTTAAATATTTACTTGTATCGTGAGTCTTAAAGTTGATGATATAAACGTCGGGTTTTGAACTGAAGTTGATTTTATTATCTGACATCAAATCAAAATAATATTCACCTTGTTGCAGTTTGCCGCGAAAAATTGTTTTGATGAGCCTTCCATAAAGATCGAAAACTGTAATTTCAATGTCTTCTTTAGTCTCTATGCTAATTTTAATTTTTGCAGTTGAATAGAAAGGATTTGGATAAACCTGGAATTTGTCTGCCATAGTTTTTTCAGGTTCAATACTTGCAGGCGTGAGTCCAGTTTTCATTTGGTACTGCAATATTGCTGGCCTGCGCCATAGAAATTCCCTTACAGCTTCCACATTTGCTTCCCAATTTTCATTATCGGGGTTCCATCGGTTTAATTCACCTGCAATTTCAGGCTTAACAATTGTATAAATCGAATCTAAGATTCGGATAGCATTATCTGGTTTAAACACAGTATTTAAGAGGCTGTCGATTTTTGCAGAATACTTTAGTTTGAAATTATTATTATTTACCAATTTTTTTGCAAAAATATTTCCCCACCAGTAGGAAAAAGTATTTGTTTGCGCTTCATTAAAACCGTTCCAGCTAGTATCAGTATATGCCCTGTCGGTATCCCAGATAGAAATTTTAAATTTTCCACCGGGAGCAGCATCGCGGTACATTGAAATTCCCCAGGCCAGGAATAGTATTGGGAACATTGGGCAAATGCAAGTAATGTGATAAAATTATCTATATCCAGCATTGTAGCTGCTGAGTCATAATTTGCCTGGTTAGAAAAATCATTGTTATTAATATAAGCAAACATTTGATTCCATGCTGTCATAGTGCCACATTTCAACTCCGGGCCATCGTTATGAAAACGCACAAGGTCGAAATTTTGATAGCCAGTATGGTCTTTTATATAATGCTCTTCAATGCTTTCGCGTAAGTCGTAAATTCCCCAGTATTTGTCGTTTAAATACAGAATACACCAGGTACTCAACTGAGGCAGACCGCCAGCCTGTTTCCAAAGTTCAATCGATAAAGCATCGCGCAATAAAGTCCCTGTTCTCACAGATTCAAATGTAATATCGTCATCGTAGCCTGATTTTAAAACGAGTTTATCGAATGTGGATAAGTTATTTTTTCCAAAAAGCGGATAATTTAAAATACCGTTTCCATATATATCCCTGAAAAACAACCTGAATGATTTTTTCGACATAAAAATTGACGAACCACCCTGTATCCTTATTCCGGCGCCAGATTCCATTGCTAATGTATCGCTTGAAATATATTTTAACTGGCAATTCCTTTCCCAATCTGCTCCTGAAGAATCATAATTTGTATAAATTCCTGTTGCGCCAAATAAATTCAACGAATCTGTAATTATTGACAAAACAGGTAAGGTATAACTTACATTTTCAAGGTAAATATTACTGGTAATAACCGAATTTATCCAGCCATTTTTATGTTCAATCGCCCTTACGACAAAGGTTTTTGATATTGGTATTGAATCGGAATAAACAAAGGATGTAGTTTCTGGATCAGAGCTGTTTAAAGTATAATATGCGGTGTTCCCGGTTTGGGTTGAAATACCAATCTTAATCGGAGAAGTATATATTCCCGATTTCCTGCTGAAAACAGGCTGACTTGTCACTCCTGAGAACTCAACTGAAGAATTCGCCTTTCCCGGTGTAGGAGTCGAAAAATACTTCCAGGCTACACGGTTTTTTGGTCCGGCCCATAGAAATATTTTCATATTGTCTTAAATAAGTTACCGAATCAATTAAGACCAAAGCCGGAGAATAAAGAGCAATAAGGCTGCTATCACCTAATTTAAAATTGAGGTGGTTGCTGCCTTGAGTCAAATCATTATCAGCCCACAGAATTAAGAAACCACCCGGTGCAATTGTCAAATCCGTGCCGTTAATTGTAAATTTGTTTTTTGTTTTTGCAGAGATATCGTCTGTTATATAATAGCCATTAAGGTTAATATTTTGGTTGCTAATATTGAGTATTTCAATCCAGTCATCGTATTCACCATAATTATCCTGAATTGTAGAAACGTTTTTTGCTTCAAATTCATTAATTAGTAGTGAAGTTTGGCTGAAATTGTTTGTTATAAATAAAAGCGTTTGTAAAAGGATGAAGTATATTTTGATTTTCATAACAAGAATCTCTAAGTGATTTATGATAATTATGCCAACTTGATCAATATAGATAAACTAATTATTATGACAATTAATAGAATTCAGACCCTTAATTTTAATATGAATATACGTAAAATGAAAATAGTAATATTAACCCAAAATATTTATTGGTTGCAGAATTTTTTGATTACGTCATAAGCCCTCTGAACACCCAATTCTCCTGCTTTGCTAAGATCGGTGCAGCCTTCTTCTTTTTTCTGGATATAAATATAAGTCAAACCCCTGTTGTAATAAGCTTCCGCAAATTTTGGTTCTATTTCAATAGCTTTGGTGTAGTTGGTAATTGCACTTAAAAAGTCTTTTGAATCAATATTCACATTTGCCAGGTTAAAATACGCGTAATTAAACCACGGGTTCAACTGTATGCATTTATGATAATCGGCAACTACATCATCGTAGTTTTGAAGGTTGGTTTTTTTATCGCTTTGGGCTTTAATATTATAATTACCAATAAAAATAACATTGTTGTTATAACTATTCAGCGCATTCATAAACGAAATCATTTCGTAACGTGTATTTGCCCTGTTGAAATATGCCATGCTCAGGTCAGGCTTTAAATTTACAAGTGTGTTATAATCATCGAGCGAACCATTAAAATCCTGCAATTTATATTTTAGTATTGCCCGCTCAAAAAGCTTTAAATCATCGTCTGCTGGGTTTGAAGCTTCTGTTAATGATTTTAATAATTGAACTGCATTTTCCTGAGAAAGTGAATCTTCCTGACTGCTAATAATAAATTGGTATTTGGAATTGGATTCCTTATTCAAATCTTTAATTTTATCATTATATGTATTGATTTCAGTTTTAATTGTATCTTTTAATCCATAAATAATATTGAAATTTCGGAAGGGAAGCATACCGGCAGCGCTGTCCTTTGTGTTTCGCCTATTGCCTTCTTCAAAATCGGCTTTAAACTCAGTCAGTTTTGCAAGTCCAGTAGAGTCTATTTTCCCGGCCTGGGTAAGACTGTCTAATTTTGAATTAATTTTAATAGCAGTTTTATAATCTGTCTCAGAACCACGGTAATCGTTAACATTTCTTCTTGCAATTGACCTGTTGTAATATGCTGTTCCAAAAACCGGGTTCAGGTTGATGGCGCTGGTATAATCGTTGATTGCGTTAAAGAAATTCTTAAGCCTGTACCAAACTATTGCGCGATTAAAGAAAGTGAATACATTGTTGGGGCTAATTTCTTCAGCATGGTTATAATCGTCTATTGAACCATAAAAGTCTCCGAATTTTTCCTTTAATTCAGCCCTGTTAAAATAGGTCAGCGCGTTTTCAGGATCGAGCTTTAACACTTTGTCGTAATCTTTCATAGCGCCGAGTGAATCATTTAACTGGCATTTGGTCACAGCACGGTTAAAATATGCAAAAGAGTTCATCGAATCCAATTGTATAGCATAATCGAAGTCCTTCATCGCTCCTTTATAATCTTTCATGTCGGCAAGGTTCCTGCCACGTCTAACATACATATCGGCATTCCCGGGATTTAATTTGATTGCTTTGTTAAAATCTGTCATTGCTGAATCGTATTGTGACTTATATTGTTTCCCGATAGCCCTGTACAGATAAGCATAAGAATTATTTATATCTAAATCGATAACTGCATTAAAATCGTTTATTGCATCATCGTATTTTTTGATTAGGATAGAATTGACACCCCGGCTAAGAAAAGCTTCTTTATTAATTGGCCGTATTTCGATAGCCTGGTTGTAATCTTCCCTGGCGCCCTTAAAGTCGAAGAGCCTTTCTTTGGTCCTTCCACGATACATATAATAATCTGAATAGATGGGGTTTAATATAATTGCTGATGAAAAATCCCTTATTGCACCTCTGAAATCGCCGAGGTTATATTTAGAAATTGCCCGGAGAAAATACGCATCGCCCAAATCGGGCCTGAAACGGATGAGCGTATTTAATTCTTCAATAGCAGACAGATTGTCGTTCTTAATAATTTTATCCCTTCCTGAGTCCATCCAATAGTCAATGTTCAACTGACTAAAGGCACATGTTATACCAGTAAGAAGAAATAATGTAATCAGGTTGAATTTCTTCACAATTGAAAACTTTTAGCCGTAAAAATACAATTTTAAAGTTGTGAAAAATACTCATATTAAAATTTTAGATTTTTTTAAACATTTAAGATAAAAATTTAAGTAAGTAAATTATGCCCTGAAAATTTACTGTTTTAAAATAATGAAGGCGATTTATCAAATACTGAACTTATTTAGTAATTTTATAAACATTGGGTAAATGTTACTTTTGGAAGTTAAATCACCGGTTTAAAACTATTGTTGATCCATTGATTATTAAATTGTATTGAAATGCGAAATGTGAAGAAACAAATTTCACTTGTGGCAACATTGTTGCTATTTATAATAAAAACAAACAATGCACAAACAGTTATAATTAATGTAAATGCTGATAGTGGACGAATACCTGTTTCACCTTATATCTATGGCAGAAACAATAACTTGTCCGACAATCAAAACAGCCCGTTAACTGTTTCGCATTGGCAATTATACCGGGATGCGGGAGTCCGCATTATGCGCGAAGGCGGTGGAAACAATAGCACAAAATATAACTGGCGTTTAAAACTTTCAAGCCAACCGGATTGGTATAATAATGTTTATGTGCACGATTGGGATTATGCTGCTCAAAGTTTACAAACAAACCTTCCTGGAGTGCAAGGATTTTATAGTTTTCAGCTAATCGGGAAATCTGCGAAAAGTGCTGCTTATAATTTTAACGACTATGCTTATAACCAATCTCAATATTGGAGCGGTGTTGAGCAAAATTTGGCAGGTAATGGCATTGTAAACCCGGTTGGCGGCCCAAATGCTTTAAAAAATGGAGATACCAGTTTGTATCTCATGGATTGGCCTGCCGATTCTTCTGTTGCAATTATCGACCATTGGTTTGGTGCAAATGGGATTGGATTGGATTCAACAAATTTTAAGTATTGGGATATGGACAATGAACCAGAAATCTGGTACTCAACACATGATGATGTAATAAACCCAGACATCACAGCTGAAGCATTTATGCAATTATATTTTGCTGTTGCCAAAAAAGCACGGGCTAAATATCCAAATATTAAATTGCTTGGCCCTATACCCTGTGATGAATGGCAGTGGTATAACTGGAACAACAATGGAATTGAATATGAAGGTAAATTATATTGCTGGATGGAGTACTTTATTAAACGTGTCAGTGAAGAAGAAGCTGCCACGGGTATAAGATTTTTAGATGTTATTGACCTTCATTTTTATCCTACAACTAGAATACCTACTCAGATTGTTCAGTTACATCGTATATTTTTTGACAGAAATTATGTTTACCCGGGTGCAAATGGGGTAAAAAGGCTTGGAGCCGGGGGCTGGGACAATTCAATTAATAAGGAATATATATTTGTCCGGTGCCGGGATTGGCTTACTGAATATTTAGGCCCAAACAATGGCATTGGACTTAGTGTCTCCGAAACGGGACTTTCCCTAAATGACCCAAATATTTCATTATGTTGGTTTGCATCGACTTTGGGTTGTTTTGCAGATAATGGCGTAGAACTTTTTACTCCCTGGAGTTGGCAGATTGGAATGTGGGAAACTTTACACCTTTTCAGCCAGTATGCTAAAACTACAAGAATTGCTTCAACGTCAACACTTGAGAACTATGTTTCGGCATATTCATCTGTTAATAAAACTAATGATTCCGTTACAATTATTATTGTAAACCGCGACACAACAGGTTTGGAAAATGTTGAAGTCAATATATCAAATTTCAATGTTAAAGATGGAAAATATTCAATGTTAAAACTGAGCGACCTGCCATCGGCAGAAACATTTGTTTCTAGCACGAACAATGCATTACATGATAGTAGTATTGCTGTATTTAAAAATAGTTTTAATGTTACATTACCTTCGCTTTCGGTTTCAGCATTTATTCTAACCGGAACAGGAAACGTTACCAGAATTCATGCAGTAAAAAATAATAATGAATTTAATTTAAAATTATTCCCGGTTCCTGTAAACAATTCTTCCAAAATCGAATACAACATAAACAATTCCGGAATGGTTAAATTAGAAATTTTCGATGTTATGGGAAAACAAATCTACGTATTATTTAATAAGTATCATTTCTCCGGGACGTATAATGTTGCATTAAAATCGGGTATGTTGAAGAATGGCACTTATTTTTTAAGGATAACTACAGGTTCTGATAGTCAAACCAAACCTTTTATAGTACTTCAATAACTTCACACCGACATAAAGGTCAATCTTTGGCGTTTAGAGCATTTTTATAACTTTGCAGATTAAAAATAAACAGCAGTGATACAGGCATTTAGTAATGAACTTAACGAATCAAGGTATTCCAATCAACCTAATATTTTAACAATTTGTTTTATTAGGCAGATATTATTTTACTTATTTTTACTTTTTTAAAAATAAATTAATGTTGGGGTTTATACAAAAATGAGATATTTCTTTCAGAATAGGTCGGAAATAAAGCAAATATTTATAAAATACAGGAATTTACTAATAAGTTTATTTTCTCTTATTATTCCCCAATTAATATTGGGTCAAACATCCCACCAGGATTCGCTTCCTTCAAAAGTAACGTTATCACAATGTTTAAGCTATGCATTGGCAAACCAATCATTGGTTAAGCAATCACTGATTGACGAAGATATTACAAAAAGAAACATAAGAATATCCCTTTCGGGCTGGTATCCGCAATTAGAAGTTGATGCCAGTATGCAACATTTTTTGCAAATTCCTCAAGCCGAATATCCGCTTGCCGATTATAATAATCCGATGAATCCATTAAAATATATTTCCTTTCCCACTACAACAAATTATGTTTCATCAGGTGTATTTTCTGCAAATCAGACACTATACAGCAGTAATTTATTTTTTGCTGCCAAAACCTCCAAAGAACTTCGCAATCAGGCTTCAGAAAACACAGAAAATTCAAAGATTAATACTTATGTTGATGTGACAAAAGCTTTTTTCGATGTATTATTGACAGAGGAGCAGCTTCATGTATTGGATGAAGATATACTTCGCCTGCAACGAAATTATAAAGATGCTTATAATCTTTACAAGGATGGGCTAACAGACAATATAGACTATCAACGTGCTGAAATATCGCTCAGTAATGCCCAGGCACAAAGAAAATCTGCTGAAGAAGCAATAAAAGCCAAATATTCAATATTAAAACAACTTATGGGAGTGGTTCCCGAAAAGCAACTGACAGTTTTATATGATTCGTCGAAATATGAAAATGATATATTGATGGATACTGCAAAAAACTTGGATTACAACAACCGTATTGAATATAAGCTATTACAGTCAGCATTAAATATTCAGGGCACTCAAATAAGCTATTACAGGTGGTCGTTTCTCCCAACATTATCTGCTTTTTATGACTTTGACCCGCTGTACCAGAATAATCAATTTTCTGATTTATATAAAAATAGCAATCCAAGCTCCCTGTTTGGTTTGAAATTCACACTTCCCTTGTTTCAGGGAATGAACAGGCTGGAAAACCTGAGCAAGGCAAAGCTCCAATACCAAAGGCTCCAGTTTGGAATGGACTATCTGAAAAGCCAGATCAACAGTGAATATACTTTGGCACTTTCTAATTATATAAGTAATCTGAACCAACTGAGGATAGCAAAAAACAATATCATTCTTGCAAAGGATATTTTTAATACGGTGAAGTTTCAGTATGAGAAAGGGATTAAGGCTTATCTTGAAGTTATCGTTTCTGAAACCGATTTGCGTTCAGCAGAACTTAATTATTTAAATATACTTTTCCAGGTGCTAACCAGTAAGATGGATTTGGAAAAAGCTTTGGGAATTATACAAATTAATTAACATGGAATGATAGACAACATTAAATTTGTGATGCTATGTATAAAAAATCTCGTATAATAATATATTTTGCATTGTTCTGTGTTTATTTTCCTGTAATGGAAATAAAGAAAATAAAAAGTCAGATGAGCCAGCTATACCAGTTACTGTTACGAATGTCAATTTAGCAAAAGCCATATTTTATAATTCATATCCGGCAAATATAGTGGCATTAAAAGAGGTTGAACTTCGCGGACAAGTGAGCGGATATATAACGGGAATATATTTTATTGAAGGGAAAGTAGTCCATTCAGGAGAGAAACTTTATGAAATTGATCGTCGGAAATATCAGGCTGCTTATGAAGAAGCACAGTCGAATGTTAAGATTGCTGAAGATAATCTGGAAAAAGTACAGCGTGATGCCGATCGTTATACTGATCTTGCTAAGCAGGATGCCGTTGCACAACAACTTTTTGACAATGCAATGACCGATCTTAAAAATGCCAAACAGCAATTGAATGCTGCTAATTCAGAACTAATTAAGGCTAAAACCGATTTTGATTATTCTTTAATCAGTGCTCCATTTGATGGCACAATAGGTTTTTCGAGTGTTAGGTTAGGCGCTCTTATAACACCTGGGCAAACCCTTTTAAATACAGTATCCTCAGACGACCCAATGGGCGTTGATTTCGAAATAAGCGAAACAGAGCTTCATCGTTTCCAGAACCTGGAGAATGCGGAAATTTCAAAAAATGATTCATCATTCAGGGTTACTCTTCCTGATAATTCAATCTATCCCTATGTCGGGAAAATAAGTGTAATTGACAGGGCTGTTGACCCGCAGACAGGTTCAATAAGAGTAAGGATAACCGTTCCAAACCATGAAAAAATGCTTAAATCGGGCATGAGCTGTAAGGTTCTTGTGTTAAATGCAAATGCAGGCCAGCAGATACTCATTCCATTTAAAGCAGTAATGGAGCAATTGGGTGAATATTTTGTTTTTATAAAAAATGACAGCACAGTTAGCCAGACAAAAGTATCAATAGGCCCCCGGGTCAATTCAAATGTTATTGTATTAAAAGGTCTTATCTGGCAGTGAAACTATAATTGTTGATGGCATACAGAAACTTCATGATGGTTCAGTAGTTATAATTGCCCCACCTAAAAAAACAAAATAAATAATGAAAGAAAAAATTGAAAATTAATTCATGATAGCCGATACCTTCATAAAACGCCCAATAACTGCCATTGTAATTTCAATGGTTCTTGTCATTATCGGAATATTGGCGATACTTAACCTGCCTGTCAGCCAGTATCCTGATATTACTCCGCCTGTTGTAAGGATATCAAGCCAGTATATCGGGGCCGATGCTACAACTGTTGAACAAACTGTAACTACACCAATAGAAATACAGGTTAATGGTGTACCTGGTATGACTTATATCCAGAGCACAGCACTAACGATGGTAGTTCATCTATGAATGTTTATTTTGATATAGGCACTAATGTTGATATTGCCACTACTGATGTACAGAACAGGGTAAATATTGCAACTCCCATTCTGCCTGATGAAGTGAAAAGATTGGGTATAACAGTTCGCCGTCGTAATCCGAGCATACTTATGCTTGTAGCTATCTTCTCTCCTAAAGGCACTCATAGCATTCGGTTTCTTGATAATTACACTAATATATTTGTCAGGGATGCTCTTTTGAGGGTTAAGGGTGTTGGGGATATATTTACAAGGGCTGATGATTTCAGCATGCGTATCTGGCTTAAGCCTGATAAGATGGCAAGCCTCGGGCTTGACAGCTACTGATATTATTAATGCAGTTCAGGAACAGAATGTACAGGTAGCTGCCGGCTCTATTGGTACTCCACCACAGCCTTCCGATCAGCCTTTTGAATATACGGCTATTGTAAATGGAAGGCTCAGCAGTGTGGATGATTTCAATAAAATTGTTGTAAGGTCAAATCCTACTGAGGGTTCAATAGTTTATTTAAAGGATGTTGCCCGCGTTGAATTAGGTAAATTCAACTATTCAGGTATGGCATTTGTTGACAAGCGTCCTGCTTCATATATGATGATATATCAAACTCCCGGCAGCAATGCACTGGATGTTGCCAATGGCATTTACAAGGCATTGGATCAGCTTAGCAAATCTTTTCCAAGCGATGTTGCTTACAGTGTGCCCTTTGAGTCCGTATCAGTTGTAAAGGTTTCTATAAGCGAAGTAATCAAAACGCTGCTTGAAGCCTTGGCGCTTGTGGTTTTGGTAGTATTTATTTTTTTGCAGGACTGGCGTTCTACTATTATTCCGGTACTTGCAATTCCTGTAGCTATAATAAGCACTTTTATTTTTTTCATCCCACTTGGTTTTACAATTAATAAACTTACACTTTTTGGATTTGTACTTGCAATAGGCATAGTTGTGGATGATGCGATAATTGTGGTTGAAGCAGTGCAGCGTTATATGGAAGAGCATCACCTCCCATCAAAAGAAGCCGCTTTCAAAGCTATGGCAGATATATCAGGCCCTGTTGTAGCCATAGCACTTGTTTTAGCTGCTGTTTTTGTTCCTGCAGGCTTTCTACCAGGCATTGTCGGCAGGTTATATCAGCAATTTGCAATCACAATAGCCATCTCCGTTCTCATATCGGCATTTGTTGCCTTATCCCTCACGCCAGCTTTATGTTCTTTGTTTCTGAAACCCCATCATATAACTAAATCTTCAAAAGGGCTTAACTTCTTTTTCTTCCATTTTAATAAATGGTTTAACAGGAGAACTGAGGGATATACAAACAATGTAAGGATAGCTATAAAGAATTCACGTTATATAGTAATTCTGTTGGTTCTGATTGTATTTGGAGCTTATGTTATGATGGTTGAAAAACCCACAGGTTTTATTCCTTTAGAAGATGAAGGACGGTTGTATATAACATTCGAATTGCCCGAATCATCTTCAACTTCGCGCACTGTGGATGCAATAAAGAAAATGATGGATATACTAAGTGAGATTAAGGGTGTCGGACATTATTCTGCCGTAGTTGGGTTAAATGTAGTTTCCGGCGCTACCAAATCAAACAGTGGTACTCTTTTCTGCCAGTTAAAACCCTGGGATGAGCGCACAAGCAAGTCGGAACAGCTATTTGCATTAATGGCCCAGATGCAGGCAAAATTCGCAGCCATAAAGGAGGCTAATATTATTGTGATACCTCCTCCGGCTATTCCTGGTCTTGGCGCTACAGGCGGGTTTACATTTGAACTGCAGCAACGCGAAAGTAATGATGATGTAAAAACTTTTGAACGAAATGTTTATGCCTTCATGACAGCAGCCAACAAACGTCCAGAAATTGCACGCGCTATAACTTTTTTCAATGCGCGCACACCCAACTATCAGCTTACTGTTGACCGTGATAAATGCAAAAAGATGGGCGTCAACCTGGCTGAAGTATTTAATACAATTCAAACCTATCTCGGGAGCAGTTATATAAATGACTTTACTATATATAACAGGAATTTCCGCGTAATTGCCCAGGCAGATACGCTTTACAGGAATGACATTGTTGATATGGATAAATATTATGTACGTAACTCGCAGGGCACTATGCTGCCATTAAGCTCCGTGATGACTTATAAAGTAAGCGAAAGCGCTTCAATGCTTTCGCATTATAATCTTTACCGCATGGCTGAATTTGTGGGTGATGCAAAAGCGGGATACAGTTCAGGTCAGGCTCTTAAAGCATTGCAGGAAACTGCTCACCAGGTGCTCCCAAAAGGATATGGCTATGAATTTTCAGGCTTAAGCCGTGAAGAAATGAAAGCAGGTAATACTTCTACGTACATTTTCATTCTGTCAATATTATTTGTCTTTCTGTTCCTTTCTGCATTATACGAAAGCTGGACGGTACCTTTTACCATTTTACTTGGGGTTCCTCTTGCTGCTTTCGGAGCAATATTAGCGCTAACATTTATTCCAAGCCTGTCAAATAATGTTTATGCACAAATAGGACTTATTACACTTATAGGGCTTGCTGCCAAAAACTCTATTCTTATTGTTGAATTTGCCAAAGAGCGTGTTGACCGTGGTATTGAAATTGTCACGGCCACTATTGAAGCCGTTCGCTTGCGGTTACGTCCTATTTTGATGACATCGTTTGCTTTCATTTTTGGTGTATCCCCATTGGTATTTGCCACTGGTGCAGGTGCTGTTGCACGACAGACCATCGGATGGTCGGTTCTGGGAGGCATGCTGGCAGCTACTGCTTTTGGCGTTTTCATCATACCGGTTTTATTTATAATAATTATTCGCTTCACCTATGGCAAGAAAAAACTTGCCGACCTCCAGGCAAAACATAACTCGTCACCAGATACTTATATTCAAAATTAACTTTATAATATTTCGATTTTCAACTATTTTGTTTACTGCTTATTTCAAAATATTGGCTAGCGTGGCTTTCTGTTATAAACTAATTTAATTTGAATAATTAGGAAAACGGTTAATAAAAAAATTATTGGAGGCAAAAAAATGAAAAAAATAACGCCATTTATAATTACAATTAGCCGCCAGTTAGGGAGTGGCGGGGCATATGTAGGCCAGAAGTTGGCAAAAAATCTGAATATTTTTTATGCAGACCGTGAAATCATCTCTCAGGCTGCAAAACAGCTTTCGGTTTTAGAAGAAGATTTGGAATCACGTGATGAAAAAATAATTTCATTTTGGCAATCATTATTAACATCATACGCTATAGGAGCTCCGGATTCATACATACCGCCACAAATTATTTCAGCAATACGTACTAATCAGTGTACGCTACAATA
>CAVSGB010000198.1:0-9203 GCA_963726845.1 uncultured Bacteroidota bacterium
TACGATTTTATTGCTTATGTGTTGCAAATATTTAAAGTTAGTTCATTTAGAAAAAAGTTAAGATATTTTTTTTAATATTCCGGATGAATAAAATATATTTTAACAAGAATTCTTATTGTTTTTTTTTTCACAATCCAATCAAAAAGCTTATATTTGCAGGGTTTGGGCTTTTTCAAACTATTGTTATAATTATCACAATAAGAGAGAGATAAATATTTAAATAACTTAATAAATTAGAAATCTAATATGACAAACAACCAAAAACTTTTGGCATGGGTAAAAGAATGGGCTGAATTGTTCCAACCTGAAAATGTTTACTGGTGCGATGGATCGGCAGAAGAAAACCAACGTCTGCTCGATCAAATGGTTAAAACTGGAATGGCTGTTAAGCTAAACGGAAAAAAACGGCCGGGCAGCTATTATTTCCAAAGCGATCCCAGTGATGTGGCACGAGTTGAAGACCGTACGTTTATTTGTTCTGAAAAAAAGGAAGATGCAGGGCCAACAAATAACTGGACTAATCCGAAAGAAATGAAGCAAACGCTTCGCGATTTTTACAAAGGATGTATGAAAGGCCGAACAATTTATGTTATTCCTTTCAGCATGGGGCCGTTGGGATCAAATATCGCGCATATTGGCGTTCAGCTTACCGATTCGCCTTATGTAGTCGTGAACATGCGCATTATGACGCGCATGGGTAAAGCCGTGCTTGATGTTCTGGGAAATGGAGAATTTGTTCCTTGTGTCCATTCTGTTGGCGCACCGCTTCAACCTGGTCAGAAAGATGTTAAATGGCCTTGTGCACCTATTGAAAAGAAATATATTTCTCATTTCCCCGAAACAAATGAAATATGGTCGTTTGGAAGCGGATATGGTGGCAATGCACTTCTCGGCAAAAAATGTTTTGCACTCCGTATCGCTTCGAATATGGCCAAACGACAGGGATGGCTTGCTGAACACATGTTGATTATGGGCATTACAAACCCTAAAGGTGTTAAGAAATATATCGCTGCTGCATTTCCAAGCGCTTGCGGGAAAACAAACCTTGCAATGCTAATACCGTCAGTTCCTGGCTGGAAAGTAGAAACTGTTGGCGATGATATAGCATGGATGAAATTTGGCAGTGATGGCCGATTGTACGCAATTAACCCAGAAGCAGGTTTCTTTGGCGTTGCACCGTTTACTTCGATGCAAACCAATCCCAATGCCATGTTAAGTTGCGAAGCAAATTCTATTTTTACAAATGTCGGTTTAACTCCCGATGGCAATGTATGGTGGGAAGGAATTGGCTACGATATGCCGGTTGGAACAATTAATTGGAAAGGCAAAGTTCACGACCCTGCATCGGGTGAGCCTTGTGCGCATCCGAATGCACGCTTTACAGCACCTGCAAGCCAATGCCCTGTTATTGACAAAGATTGGGAAAACCCTGCCGGTGTTCCCATTTCAGCAATTTTGTTTGGTGGCCGCCGTCCAGGGACAGTACCTCTTGTTTATCAATCGTTTGATTGGAACCACGGCGTGTTTATTGGATCGATTGTTGGCTCTGAAGTTACTGCCGCAGCAATTGGGTTGAAAGCGGGTGTCCGCCGCGACCCGTTTGCTATGCTCCCATTTTGCGGCTACCACATGGGCGATTATTTTGGCCATTGGATTAATATTGGTGAGTATGATTCTGATAAAACTAAATTGCCAAAGATTTTCAACGTTAACTGGTTCCGTAAAGGAGCAGATGGAAAATTTCTGTGGCCTGGATATGGCGACAACATCCGCGTACTCAGTTGGATTTTCGGCCGCGTTGAAGGCACAGCAGATGCTATAGAAACATCAATCGGATTTGTGCCGAAAAAAGAATCGATCGACATTTCGGGATTAGCCGGACAAGCAGATAAAATGGATGAAGTATTAAAAGTTGATAAGGCTGCCTGGTTAGATGAATGTGAACTTATTGCAGAACATCAGGCCAAATTTGGAGATCGTCTTCCTAAGGAAATGGCAAAACAGTTCGAAGCTTTGAAATCCAGGCTCAAATAAAAATAACAATAAAGAAAAAATTAGATCAAAAAGACCGCTAATCAATAGAATCAGCGGTTTTTTTATATAATGTGATTCAATGTCGTTTAGTTAAGAAAAATTATGAATCCTAATTACGAGAAAACCTCATCCCCAACTTCGTTGAGATCGCTTCGCTAAATTTAGAGTGAGGTTTGTATACTTAACTAAACGACATTGTAATATGATTAATAAATAAATCTATTCATATTAATTCTACTTTAACAGATTTACAATTTTGACTATGAGTAATTTATATCACGTTGTCGGATTAAATGCCGTTCATAAATTCTATCTATCATTTGTTCTTCCGTCATCTGTTTATAAAGTTTGAAAGTGATAAATTCTTTAATATCACGCGCTGAAAGTAATGGCAAATCATCAAAGCAATGCAATTTTTCTTTTAAAATGAAGGACGAAACCAAGAAGTTTAACGCAACCTGATGATGCCATGCAAGCCATTTGCGGGTTTGAAACTGATCTAACCCGAGTATCTGTTTTGATTCTTTAATACAATGTTCTACAAAGGCACCTTTGTGCTTGCATATAGGCTATTGCCTGCTCTGTATATTGCCCAAGGTTCGCATTGGTAAAAGAATATTTTATCTCGTGCTTGCCATCTTTTGTTTTCATTTTTCGGATAATCAGTAACCTTTGTTCTACTTGCATTTTACTGTTATTGATTATCCAAAGTTTTACAAAATGATAATCAGCTTTAAGTACCCCTTTGGCTGTGTTGCGGACACTAATATGTTGCCAATTTTTGTCTTCTAAAGTTTGTAAATACTCCGATACACTTATGTCGTCTGTGGTTGCTTTTAATCTCTTAGGTTCGCGGCCCTATTGCTTTTTCGCTCAGGAAGGATCAGGTCAGGACGTTCCAGGTATATTTTTTGGTCGCTATGAATATCTAACATGTACAGATAACCTAACAAATCTATACTGCTGGCAAAATCTGCATCGTTCCCGTAATAACCATCGCCTCCAATAAAATCAAAACTTAACCCATTTGATACTTGTTGTTGAATGATTTCCAATGCTAATTCCAACTTGGTTTTAAATGTCCGGTGCCCTAAAGGGATTCCTGCTTTTTCGCATCTTGGGGCATTATCACACCAATCCTTTGGCAGATATAACCGGGCATCAACCATGGAAGCAAAATCTCCGTTGCTTAAGCAACCAAAAACTGCAACCTGGCTATTGGACAATTTTCCTACGTTCCCACAATATTGATGTCCAACCCCTACACTTTGGTCGCCTTTTTTTACCCAACCACTTTCATCAATAATCAATCCTGTAAGTTTTCTTTTGGGCAATACCTGGCTCACCTCTTGGGAAACTTGATTAATCAAAATTCTGTGGTCCCAGTTTGATTCAGTTATAAAATGCTGCATTTGGTGATAGTCCGCTCCCAAATTTTCACTTATTCTTTCAATATTGCGCATCTGACTTTGTATTATTCCTAATGAATATTGCTCTGCTTTGTCAAAGAACTTTTTTGTTGAATTGCAAAATACATGTTGATAACCAGCAAGATGGACACTGACTCGCTCTAAGGCAGAGGTCAGTGTTTTTCCATAACTTTTATTTTTTTTACGTTGTATTAAACATTTTTCGGAACGATTAGCCTGTTTTTCTGTGCATTAAAAATAACCTTTTTTTCTTGAATACCAATGTTTATAAGGCTTTTATTTAATCTGTTAAAGTAGAACTAAATTTAAAATGAAAATAAGGTCAAATATTTTATCACTTCAATTTTAGGTTAGTCTCATTCCAAAAAGAAAAAATCCTCAATATTTGTTCATTACTCATTACTCATTATTCATTATTCATTACTCCATATTCTTCACTCCTGACTCTTTTATTCTACATTTCAATTATTATTTTTAAATTCGCTGCAAAATAGGTTTATTATGCTTTTAATTGTGTTATTGTTTTTGGTGTCTTATTTAATAGGTTCGATTCCAACATCTGTCTGGGTTGGAAAGAAATTTTATGGTATTGATGTTCGCGAACATGGAAGCGGCAATGCCGGGGCTACAAATACAATAAGGGTTCTTGGTTTAAAAGCCGGGTTACCTGTATTTATTATTGATATTATTAAAGGTTTTCTTGCAGCTTCACTGGCTGTATTTTCAAATTATCATACAGTCCCCATTGCTTATATTAATCTACAATTGATTTTCGGCTTTTCGGCTTTGTTAGGTCATATATTTCCTTGCTTTGCCGGTTTTAGGGGAGGAAAAGGTGTCGCCACTCTTTTGGGAGTCGTAATTGCATTGACACCGGTACCTGCATTGATCGCATTTGTAATCTTTTTGGTTGTTTTATTTATATTTAAATATGTTTCTGTTGGATCAATGGTTGCTGCAATATTTTATCCTTTAATTATATTCTTTCTATTTCCCGATTCTGCAATTTCAATAAAATCGGCTTCAATCGTCATGGCCCTGGCGTTGATAATAACACATCGCAAGAATATAAAAAGATTGATAAAAAATGAAGAACCTAAAGCAAAGTTTTTATATAAGAGAAAATGATCTTGTGCAAGTGCAATTTAAATTTCTAATTAGTTGATTAACTTGGTAACTCTCAATTTCAAATGTGATAAAATGCTTAAGAAATTAAAAATCAACCATTTTAATAAATCGGTTTTTTTGGCCATATTTTTAAGTCTGAATATGTTTTTGCAGCTTATAGCACAAACTGCTAAAATTGAAGTGCAAAGATCAACGGAAAAAGTATTAATTGGAGGCAAGGTATATTATGTTCACGTAGTAAAAAAGAATGAGACTTTATATTCAATAGCAAAAGCTTATAATGTAACAGTAAACGACATCACTTCAATTAATCCCGCAGCTGTCGTTGAAATAAAACCAGATCAGGTACTTCGGATTCCTGAACCAACTATCCATTCAACTGAGACTGAAATTAAAAAAGAAAATGTCCAGATATTGCATATTGTAGTGGCAGGTCAGACTCTGTATTCCATATCAAGGATTTACGGGGTTTCTGTTTCCGATGTAGAAACTCTCAATCCGGAAGTTAAGTTCGATAGTTTGCAAATTAACCAGGTGTTGAAAATACCACGAGTAGTAAAATCTGACGATCAGGTCAAGAATCCTGCTTCTGATTCAAATTTCATTCCGCATAAAGTGGAAGAAAAAGAAACATTGTATTCATTATCAAAAAAGTTTAATATTAGCCAGGAACAGCTAATTGAAGCCAATGAAAATATTTCAAAAGAAGGTTTGAAATTTGGACTGGAAATTAAGATCCCATTGGAGACGAAACAATCAAAAGTTAAATCCGATAGTTTGACGAAACTTGAAAAAAAAGCTTCAAACCCAATACCGTCAAATATAAATTGTGATAGTGTAAAAGTTGACCTTAAAGAAAAAAAAATAAATATTTCTTTGCTTCTGCCTTTGTTTTCGTCCGGAACTTATAATTCTGATATGGAAAATAATGAAGAAAGCCAGAATGAAGATAAATCGCAGGTGAAACAATCTGGAGAATTCAATCCAATATCGGTTAATTTCATTGAGTTTTATCAAGGTTTATTAACAGGTCTTGAAAACTTAAAAAGTAAGGGGGTACAAGTCAAAATTAGTGTTTACGATACAGAAAAAGGTATTTCAAAACTCGAAGGAATCCTAAAAGACCCTGAATTTCAAAAAAGTGATCTAATAATCGGGCCGATATACGCCGATCAACTTAAAATTGTGTCCGAATTTTCTCTTAAAAATAAAATATTCCTTTTATCACCAGTTACAGACAATGATGAATTATTGAATAAAAATCCATTTCTTTTTCAAATTAACCCCGGCCTGCATAAAGAAATGGAGGCCAACATAGACCTTATACAGCCCGATACTTCTAAGAATATTATAGTTGTTTATAGTTCTTCAGTACAATTTGCCGATCAGCAAGCAGATTTCAAAGCATTGTTAAGAAATAAAATAAAAGACCCGAGTTGCAGGGTTAAAGAATTCGCAGTTTTTGACAATGATTTTAGTGCTGTGAAAAGCGAAATAGATTCGTTGCGTGACAATGTCATCATTTCGCCGGTAACAGATGAAATATTTGTGACTGATTTACTTGGGACGCTTGAATCAAAGCTTGTTTATTGCAACGAATCCATTATCGGAATGGTAGAATGGAACCATTACACTGGTGTAGATTTAAATTATTTGTACGATTTGGAGTTTGCTTACACCACACCTTTCTTTATTGATTTTGATAAGGACAATACAAAAGAATTTCTTAAAAATTTTCGGTTGCTTTTTGGTACTGAACCTGTAAAAAATTCAAAATATGGTTTTAATTATGGCATGTTGGGCAACGATATTGCTTATTATTTTGGAAGTGCATATTCGGAATATGGCAAAAACCTCAACCGAAATTTAGCATGTTTAAAAAGTGATTTTCTGACTAACCCTTTCGAATTTAAAAAAGTTTCGTATGAAGGTGGTTATATAAACACCTATCTTTTTTCTGTAAAATATAATAAAGATTATAGCATTGGCAAAACTAAAGTTATCTCAAAGCAATAAGTTGAATTTAGCGTGTTGTTGAAACGACTGCAACGAATGTCCGGGATATATCGCTACAAAGAATGATGACATTCAAAAAATAAAAACACAGAAAGCCATTGGCATCCTGTGTCTATATATTTTTGACCAAGTTAAATATCTTAATCTACAATCTCTATCATCTTAAACGGCACACGAATTATTGACTCGTAATCCTCACCTGCTTCGAGCATGTCTTCATCGTCTTCTTCGTAATACCAGTTAATGATTACTTCGTTCTTGGCCTTATATATGGCTTCAAGCTTCTTAAAAACATCAAGGATACATTTGGATGAACTGGTATTGAAATATTCCAACTGGATGTTAACTTTAGTAAGGGCTGCACGGCCTTTGCCATATTCTTCCAACCAGTCAACCAGTGGTTTGTAAAACTCTATTGAGTTTTCGGGAATAGACCTCCCTTTAATTTCAATAAAACCCTGATCACCTTCAAATTTTACATTTGGAGTCTTTGCTGTTCCTTCTATTGTCAATGGTTCCATATCCGGTAAATATTTTATTTTGTATTAATTAATTTTCACATCAAGATTGAAAAAACTATAATCATTTTCTAAATCGTAAAAAGTGTACTCCAATTTATTTCCAGTTTTTCTCGCCATATCGACCAAACCTAAGCCACCTCCACCCTTTGCAGATAATTTTTGATGATTTAGGATAAACTTGTACATATCCTTAAGTTCTTCAGCGTTTAACGAATTTATTTTGTCAATTTTGTCTTTAAGATATTTTGTTTTGCTCGAATTCATAAAATTACCCAATGATACTTTATAACCATCTTCGAATTTTTTAATCACCAACACGCCGAATTTTAAATCGTAAGTTTCTTTCAGTTTTTCTGGCAGTTCATCTACATGGTGATAAAGGTTTTGAAGCCCCTCTACCAAAACATTGTACATTTTCTTTTTTATCTTTGAATCTTCGTTAGCCTGGTTCTAACTTACTTTCAATACCTTCAAGGACTCCATTGATCCACTCAGCCGAAATGTTTCCCTTGTAGGCAAGCAATACTTCGCCATTGTGGAGTTTGTTGAAATAGTCATTAAAATCAAAACCCATATAAGTCTTTCAGGTTAGTAGAGTTAGAGCTAATATAATTACAACAAATATAACAAAATTATTTTATACGAAAATATTTTTATCAAAAGCCTTAAATTACTTTCTAAATATAATTGAAAATGCAGGTTTATAAATTCAATTATTATCTTAAGGTTATAAGTTTGATAAATTAATCTTCATTCTGAAATAACAAATAATTTCTTTAATTATCTTTAAAATTATAACCAATATACTTACTAACAAAAAATATGAAAGATGGTTTTGCTATTTGTCAAGATTTCATTGAACCTTCATAAATTGTATATTTATTAAATGTACAATCTAAAGAAGCGTTTTTAAGCTTAATTTTTTTTGATGGGTGCAAGCCTACAAACTTCATTGCATCTAAATTGGAAGATAAAATCCATGCTTCGAAATTTTTATAATTTTGTTTTAATGTATTGCCAATCGATTTGTAAAATTCGATCATATCGTTCTCTTTCAACCGTTCGCCATATGGTGGGTTAGTAATAACAATCCCTGTTTTAACAGGTGGAATAAAGCTTTTAAAATTACCAACATTCAATTCTATTTTATTAAACAAAAATGCGCTTTTAATATTTTTTTGGGCAAATGAAACAGCTTTTTCAGAAATATCAATGCCAATAAACCTGCTACCTGAAGTATCAATATTTTCAGGAAGGGTTCCAGTGTTTATTTTATTAAAAATCTCTTTATCGAAATCCGGCCATTTTTCAAAACAAAATTCCTGCCTGAAAGCCCCCGGATAAATTTTATTTGCAATTAGTGCGGCTTCAATTAGCAAAGTGCCTGAACCACACATAAAATCAATAAAATTTTGACCTGGTTTCCATCCGGAAAGCAAAATCAGGCCTGCAGCAAGGACTTCGTTCAATGGCGCTTCGTGAGCTGCAACGCGATATCCTCTTTTGAACAGCGGCTCGCCTGAGCTATTAAGTGACAGGGTACAATTATCTTCAGCAATATGCAGGTTGATAAGTATATCCGGGTTTTCAGTATTAACATCCGGCCTTCGGTTCATTTTGCTACGAAAGCGGTTCTGCAATTGCATCCTTTGTTTTTAAGGCTGCATATTGAGAATGTTTGAAAAATGTTGAATAAACTGTAGCTTCAATAGCAAATGACAGTTTGATATCAAATATTTTTTCCCAACTAAAATTATAAACCTGCTTATATAGTTCATTTTCATTACTGGCATTAAATGAAAAAAGAGGTTTTAAAATACTTATGCAAGTACGCAGTTGATAGTTTGCCCTATACAGCATTTCTTTATCAGCAAAAAAACTCACTGCCCTGTTACCGATCTTGACTTCTTGTGTACCTAACTCTTTTAATTCTTTTGCCAAAACTTCTTCAAGCCCGAAAAATGTTTTCGCTATTAATTCAAACTTTTCTTGATCTTTCATTAAGATACTTTTAGTAAGAAGTTGGATAAAGAATACCTTAGTATATGTTGTTAAAAGGTATGTTTACAAAAAG
>CAVSGB010000199.1:0-3201 GCA_963726845.1 uncultured Bacteroidota bacterium
GGGAAAATAGGATTTTTTACGGTGTCACAAGGAACCATGTTGGTGCTATCAATATTGGATACGATTCCGTGTGTCATGATTTTCGTTACCTTAATATTAAAGCCCAAAGCAAGCCGTAGAGCAAATATAACAATTGGTATTTATCAAACGATAATTAATTCACTTGCATTCCTTTCAACTTCTTGGGCTTATTTTATATATTTTGGAATTGTAGAAAGCGTGTTTACTATACTGATTGTCTGGTATGCTTGGAAATGGCCTAGTATAGAATTTAGTCATACTGATAAAATTTAGTAATTAAATGAAATATTAAAAATCTAAATAGTAATATTAATTATATGGAAAATAATTTGAACTCACTCAAAAGGATAGCAAGACTTGCCGGCTTATTGTATCTTTTTCTGATAATAACAGGCATCTATATTATTATGTATGTTCCGTCACAAATTATTGAATTGGGAAATGCTAGTGCCACTACTAAAAATATCCTATCCAATGAATTTTTATTTCGGACGGGTATAATTGGCAATATTCTCAGCAACACCATTTTTGTGTTTTTGGTATTGGTTCTTTACAAATTGTTCAAACAGGTAAACGAGCATCAAGCTAAACTTATGGTTGCATTTGTGATTGTGCAAATTCCAGTAGTTTTTATTATGGAGGCATTCAATATTACTTCTCTTATGATTTTTAAAGGTGAGGTTTTGAAAACATTCGAACTTAGTCAGAGACAAGATTTGGCAATGCTATTTTTTAAAATTAATGACTACGGATTGTTGACATTAGAAATGTTCTGGGGGATTTGGCTTATACCATTTGGTAAATTGGTTTTCAAGTCAGGGTTTATTCCTCGTATTTTTGGGATATTGCTAATCATTGCGGGTATAGCATATATGATTGACAGTTTTATATTTCTTCTTCTTCCCAGCTATCGTGCATTTATGAACCAACCTACACTTTTGCTAGTAGCAATAGGAGAAATCTCAATAACTCTATGGTTATTAATTAAGGGTGTAAAAAATAATATACCAACAATTGAAAAACTATGACGACAATTGACAGTTTCACATTTGGACAGTTGACAACAAAAAAATAATAAAGTCGAGTAGGTAAAGGGGAGTTTCACCCCTAAACCTCTCACGGAACCGTGCTTGATAGTCTCCCATCACACGGCTCTTCGAACTCACGTCCCGCATTTTAGCGGGAACAGGCTGAAACAAACTCATCCCCCGATTAATCGAAGTTGGTAAAATTGCCTTGAGTCCGTTAACCCCTTCGCTCATCCCTGCTTTCACAGGGCTTAATCTGGCACAAATCGCTACTACGGGTTAATCCGCCCCTACTCCGCTGTATCGATACTCTTTGCCTTGCCTTACAGGTTTTCGGCATTCTCTCTTTACACCAACGGGTAGGTTCTCCTGTTCCTTAGATGAGCCTAGGTAAAGCTCCTGCCGTCTTTATGCCGGATTCCGGGACAACCAATAAACTGGTAATCTTTGTCCTTATCCCATGTGACCGTCACACACATGGTTTTCAGAATCGTAAAAGTTAGTTTCGACATGTCATCGAACGGTTTACTTTCGTTCAGCTTCTTTACCCATTCCTGACAGATTTCCCACCGAAATGGGTTTTCTGCCTTTTAACCCATGCCGTTCAGTACCTACCCCTTGAAAGGGAAGCACCGCAGGGCGGATTGGAAACACCTCCAGCAAGGCGTATCCGAGAACCACCCATCTATAAAGGGAATGTATAGAATTTGTTTGTGGAACCTCCGGATTTCTTTTCCGGCTCGTTTCTTAATCCAAAACACTATAAATAGATGCCTCTCATCTCATCTAAAGTTAAGATGAATCAATTTCAAAGAACTTTCTTCCTGATTATCAGGAAGATTTCTATATTTGAAAGTGTCCTGATTCATCGCAGGACACACTGGCAGCCGCTAACATCGGCTCACAGCCCATGCGGGTTTCAGAAGGTTTGGAAGTTTATTTCACGTTGGCAGGTTTTGTGTCGGTGGATAAATTCGTTCTTCGCAATCCCGCACGGTCGGTAGCCGCAAGCGTTTTGCAGGCTAAGAATAATTAAATAGCAGCTCTCAAAGTTTTTGAAATTCTAATAGGATTTATTAACTGAACAGGTATAACAGGCTTTAATTCATATATTTTTCGAAATTTATCCAATAATTGGTTCGATAATCGTACTTTAGGGGTCACAATTTAAAACTAAAAACCCTTGCTATGATTGACATAACAAGGGTTTATTCTTTTCAAGGTACAACATAGGTACAACACTTTCCTATCAGAAGTGATGGGATCGGCAGTAAACAAAATTCCTGACGCCTGCAGGAATATTATTTTCTGAACTACCAAAGACATATGTACTTTATGGTGGTCGAGGCCGTTTTGAAGGCGGTAAATTACTGCCCTCTCAGTAAATAGCGATGCCCAGCATTTGCTGATATGCTTTAGGATTGCCTCCGTTCCGATAATGTTCAAATACGGTTCTTGCTGGCCTGCAAATGAAACCATCGGCAAATCCTCCGCCGTGGTGCTGAATCGTACTGCAAATCAATAGTTTTAAAATATAACGAAAACCAAAATATATAGCCATAAGTTTTGCGACTTTAAATTTAGCCTGTTGGCCTGAGTTTGAATGTGTTTTTCAAATCGTTTATTACTAAATTGAATTTGCCGTCAAATTTCTGGTTAATAGAATCGTAAGAACCTATTAATCTTTCGTAAATTGGATTTCCAAAGATTTCTTTTACATCAATTTCTCTTTTTGATGCAATGTTTGAAGCAAATACATCTTTTATCTTTTTAAGAATTACAATTTGTTCGTCAGTAAAATCGTATGTGTGAACGTATGAAAGGTAATTTTTTTCAATGCGCTCTTTGGGTGTTGGGAATTTCTTTTGACCTAAAGCATGAAGTAAAAAGTCCCATGCTGAACCTTCTGGATAATCGTACATCTTTTGTAAATGGCCTTCGTCCATAAAAGTATTTGGCAAACTCAACCATTGAATGAATTTTGCAAGTTCTTCATCGGATGGCTGGTAGTCGGATTGTTGGGCTTTGGCCTTTAAATCAACCATAATTGGTTCCTGGCTTTTCTTTAATTCTTCTTCGAATATCCGCTTGGCTTCTTCAATTGGAATATTGTCTTTAATTGTAATTGAATCGCCATGTATTTCAACTCTTT
>CAVSGB010000200.1:0-36159 GCA_963726845.1 uncultured Bacteroidota bacterium
ACAACGACACAAAAGGTCGAAATGCACATCGACAAAAATATTGAATGAATACCGAAGGCTCTTATATTGCCTTAAAGCGAAACCGGATATTTAAATAGCTGCATATTAATTGCATTCGAATGATGCATTTTCAGGGTGATTTACTATATTTGTTGTTTCGAATTGTTTGATAACCTCAAATATTAAAAGTTTTTAGTGAAACGGATTCTCATTTATATAATAATTTCGGCTCTTTATATAAAAGTCCTGGGGCAGGAAAGCACCTCATCAAAAGAAATGATGCTGGAGGCTGAATCCGATTTTTATTATGAGGATTATAGTGAAGCATTGCCTCTTTACCTTAACTTTTAAAAGCTGATCCTGCAAATGATAATTTGAATTATAAAGTAGGGATATGTTACCTCAACATTCCTTATGAGAAAGAAAAATATATTAACTTTCTTATCGGGCATCAAGGAATATCAACCCGAATTATAAGCCTGATAATATAAAGGAGAAACAAGCCCCACCAGAAGTATTTTTCTACCTTGGTAATGCATATAGAGTGCTTAACCAGTTAGACAGTGCTTTAAGCTTCTTTAAACAATTTAAAAGTAAATTAAACCCAAGTGTTTTTGACGAAAACCTTGTTACTGAACAAATCGAACAAATTGACAGGGCAAGGAAATTGGAAAGCCGACCTGTTTTTTTCAAGTATACAAACTTAGGGGAGACTATTAATTCAAAATTCTCTGAATCGAATGCTGTCGTATCAGGCGATGAAAGTGTTTTGCTCTATAATGTCAAACTACAATTTTACGAGGCATTATATTTCTCGACCAAACAAAACAACGAATGGATAGCACCGACCAATATAATTCCTGATCTCGGTGTCGACGGCGATGTATATGCAACTTCTGTTTCTTATGACGGCAAAGAATTATACATTTACCGAAGCGACAACTACGACGGAAACTTATATGTTAGCCACTATGTCAACAATAAATGGACTCCAATAAAACGGCTTAACGACAATATAAACACTAAATATTGGGAATCGCATGCAAGTATTTCGTATGATGGGAAAACATTATATTTTACATCAAACCGAAAAGGTGGTTATGGCGGTTTGGATATATATAAAGCAACAAGAACCAATATTTTGCTTGACGACTGGGCCAATGTTGAAAACCTTGGGCCCACAAATAAATACACCATTGAATGAGGAAACCCCTTTTATTTCTCAAGATGGGAAAGTGTTATATTATAGTTCCTATGGACATTACAATATGGGGGGATATGATATTTTCTATTCAACTTTACTGGATAATGGCAAGTGGTCTGCTCCATTAAATATGGGATATCCAATTAATACAACCGATGACGACCTGTTTTTTTGCCCTGTTCAAAATGGTAATTTTGCTTACGTGTGCCGATATTATCCTGAAAGTAATTTTGGGAAAACTGATATTTACCGAATCGAAATATTTTCTAACCAACATCCACGTAAATTTTTGCTTAAGGGATTAGTTAACATACCTTCAGAACTTAAAAATGAAGAAAACGTTCATATAACTGCAAAACTTATTAATGCCATAACCCGCGATACTCTTCAACTTTTCTCGATAGATCCTTTAAAAACCAATTTCGATACTAAATTAACTGCTGGCAATTATAAATTAATATATGAAGGTAAAGGTCTAAAAAGAACAATTGAAGAATTTAATATCGACAGCAATCAGCTAAGTGATGAAATTGCGCTTAATTCAAAGTTAGTTGCCTTACCTAAAGAAATGGTACAACCTTCAACTTCATTAGAACCAGCTGAACCAGTAATTGGTGTTATTTCATTTAATAAGAGTTTTTTCAAAGTTTATAGCCCGGGAAACTTGCCTATTGAAATGAATTTAACAAAAGGCACAAAAATTTCAATTGACTTCTATTCTGATTCAACTTTTATTAATAATATACAGTACATAACAAAGAGAAATATATTTAAATTAGATTTTCAGCCTAAAGTTGGGAAGAATATATTAAAAGTCGTTGCCAAAAGCCCTGATAACAAAATTAGCAAAGGGGAAGTGGTAGTTTATTATGAACCTAATGCTGATACTTCATCGATTATCGATTTAAAAACAAGCTTTGCTGATCGTCATAAGGATTTGGTTTATGAAAAAAATATGATTGCCTTTTTTGCAGATAAGGAATTACGATCCGAGTTAAAAAAGATCGACACTGAAAAAGAAAATTTAATTTCCCTGGATGAGTTTTCTGAATTGTTAAAGAACAAGGCGCAAAGTAACAATTATAGGATAGCGGAAGTCGATTCACTAATAGGTGTCTATAAATCAACCCAGCCTGAAATAACACGTTTGCTTATTGATGCTTTAAGTTATTTATCCTCATGTTCATTTCGGCCTATAATCGATTCGCTTCAACTTTCAAAATCTAAAAATGATGTAAATGATGCGATAAAATTTGTTTTAAACAAATCAAAATCCAACGATGGATCTTATTTAAACCTTTTATCTTCTTCTTCCAGGCTGGCTGACGCAGGAAGCGTTTATTATTATTATCAGGCATTATCGAAAGTGGCAACCGGCAATTTGAAGGAATTGCTGGACACGCTCAAATTATGTAAAAATAATATTAATAAACCTGAAGATTTACTCGAATATTTAATTGCTCAGACGTCTCATTCAGGATATAAAGCAGATGATGTATTTAAAGGGTTCTTTAATATTCCTGCATTTACATCATCCCCTTTATTATTGCTGTCTTCAATGACTTCAGTTTCAGATTTAAAAATGGCTTCTTTTCTCAGGCTAATCCATATTAATGAAAAGGTAACTAGAACAACTTCCAGTCTTGGAAATTTGCTTTTGGAAAGGGCTAAAGCTTCAAATATTTCGCTTATCGGGCTGGTTGATTTGCTTATCAAAGCCAATTCCAACTATTATTTTAAAGAAATGGTTGCTGATTTAAACAATTTTGCATCAGGTAAAACAAAAGTTCTTTTAAGCAAAATAGACATTGAAAGGGAAAAAATAAATTCGTCAGGCGTATTGTTAAATTTTATCCTAAGCCATAATAACGATAAAGAAATTAAGGATGGGCTCATCAGGGAATTTCTTCAAATAGCTTCTAAAAACCTGTTAAAGGCTGATTCTTTTAAACCGGCTATTGAAAAGTCACCGAAGTTTTCTTTATTTAATATAATTCTTTTCTCATCATTATTCCTCTTGCTTTTTATTATTGTTTTCATTGCTGTTCGCAGGATTTTAAGAAACAGAAACGGAATTGAATAGTTTTGAGGTTTTTTGAAAACTAAAAGCCTTTGTATTTTATCCCTATTTCAAATAATCCAAAATTGCCATTATTTAAGTTATTGGAGTACACTACATATTCTATCCGAAAGTTCTTGCCTGCCGGCATATCGGCGCCAAGACGCCAGGTGTTTTTTGGAAAAACATCCCCTTCACGGTGGACTAAATAGCCAACAAAAACTTTCATATCTGTTGCATAAAATAATGGATGGTCAGGAAATTTTGGGTTAAAAAAGGCATCTACAAAATAATTACCTTGCATTTTATAAGCTATATTTGGAAACATATTTACATACATTTCACCCGATATTCCAAGCAAAGTTTTTATGTATGCTTTTGGCGAAAATACATAGGCAAGAGATAATGAAATATTGGATAGGAAGCGGTCGTTCAAATAACTTAATCCAAAATCAGCACCTGGGGCAATTATAAACATGCCTTGTTTTTTAATATCGGCATTAGAAATATCAATTTTATTGTTTTTTATATTGTACGAACAGGTTTTGGCTTTGTAGGCCGTAATTTTTCTCGCGGAAATATCTGTTTTGGCCTGTTGGATTATTTCAGTAAAAACAATGTCATTTAAGCTGCTTAAACCCGATAATTTATTTGCATATAGAATAAGCCTGTTGTTCCAATCTAAAATATACTCAATTTTATAATTAAAAAAACTGCTTGCCACCGTGTCGGAATTGCCGGTAAAAATAAATTCCGCTTTGGCCTCCGGGTTATTGGTTACCTTTAATTTCCTGCTATTTTTATCATTTAAATTATATGATATTATTATTGGAACGTTCATTTTAGATAATGAATCTTGTACTTTGTTTATGTCCGATAATAAATTTCTAAAAAGGGTATCTTGCTTTTTATCCTGTGGAATCTTAAGAATCTCTCTCGATTCAATGACCATTTTTACATCATTATTGAAAAGTAAAGTAAGCTTCTCAGGGAAATTATTATTTTCATTGACAAATTGGGCGTCAATATTTGTATGGCTAAAAATGAATATGAGAAAGCTTATGGCACGAAATAATGTTTTCATAGTTTTATTATTTAATGGGAATTATAAAAATTAATTGAATGCAATTTTAATGGCAACATCGGGCTTTCCCGTTTCTTGTTCTTTTTGGGGAAGACTTTTTGAACTTACTAACATAAATTTATTTTCACTTATTGCATTATTGGGCTCACCTGTAATTACAAAACAGAGCTTGTTCTTTATTTCTGGTATGCCCGATGATGTTATAACCGAACTGTCACTTACTTTTTTAGTATTATTTAAAGCTACCGTTACATTAACAGGTTCTTTAACATAGTTGGCAATTATTACCGTGTCGTGGATATACACAGTATTTTGAACGATTTCCTTTTTTACCCTTTCTTTAGTTTGAAATACTGTAACCGTTTTTATGGGTTTGTTTTCATTTTGTTTAGATAAGGCATTTTGTGCCAATATTAAATTTCGAAGCCGGTAATTTTCATTTTTCATCATACTAATTTGAGATGTATTATTTTTATAATAAATAACCGAAAAACCTAATAAAATTATAACAATGGATGCGGCGGCATAAAACCATTTTATCGAAATAGTTTTTGCCATGGGCATTAACCCTGTACTGATTTTTTTCCAGGTATTTTCTTTGTCCCACAATTGGGAAGAAATTGGCGCATTGGTAATGGAATCCAATTCCTGTTTCAGGTATTTATCAAATTTATCTTCCATTTCTTTCTATTTTAAACAGTTGTTCTTTAAGTAAAGCCCTGGCTCGTGAAAGCTGAGATTTTGAAGTATTAATGCTAATTCCAAGTTGATTGGCAATTTCTTCGTGGCTTAAACCATCAATAATAAATAAGTTTAACACTGTCCGGTAGCCATCCGGCAACTTTAGTATGAGTTGATAAATTTGCTCGGCATCTATATCGTTTTCTTTTTCGTCTGTTATTTGAATGTGTGTATTGTCAATTGTTTCAAACATAAACTTACGTGAATCTCGGAGGAACATAAGCGACTCGTTTATCATTATAGTCTTTATCCATTTCAATAAGCTATTATCTCCCCTGAATTCAAATCTTCCAATGTTTTTAAAAACTTTATAAAAGGCAGTAACAAGAACATCTTCGGCATCCATATAATTACCGGTATATCGTAAACATAACCGGAACATTTGGTTTGCAAAGCGATCGTACAATAGCTTTTGGGCCTTTTCGTCCCCTTTTGTGCAATGAGATATTAAACTTTGATCATCCAAATGATGTATTTTAAAAATGGCTTTCAATAATAATTCAAAATATAAGTTAAAGGTTGCATAAGAGTAATGAATTTTTTAAATATTTTTTATCTTTGCTAAACATAAAAGAACAGATGACAACCAATATTATGCATATATTCTCAACAAAGAGGCTTTCAAAGGAAAGCTCATTGGAGGGTTTATGCTTTTTATTGAAATGAAAATATGTTAAGAAAAAATGCGATAAAAGCCAAGCCCTCCGGATCCCGGGGGGCTTTTTTTATTTAATAACTAATTTAACAACTATGACAACTTCAGCAGAAATTAAAAAAGTGGCAAAACGTTATGGCGCAGACCTATGCGGGATTGCCCCTGTGGAACGGTTCGAAAACGCGCCCAAAGGTTTTCACCCTTACGACATTTATCCGGGGACAAAGTCTGTAATTGCCATCGCGAAGCGTGAAATTGAAAGCACTTTGTTTTCAAAATCGCCCGTAACTTATACATTCGCTTCTGGAATGGTTTTGAATGAAGTGCATAAAACAATTGTATCAATTGCATTCGAACTTGAAAAACAAGGCCATGTTGCAATTCCTATTCCTTCTGAACCTTACGAATTTTGGGATGAAGCTGAAATGACCGGTAAAGGAATATTGTCATTAAAACATGCCGGATATTTAGCCGGATTGGGCGTAATTGGGAAAAACACTTTACTTGTTAACAAAGAGTACGGAAACCTTATGAGGCTTGGCGCAATTGTTACCGATGCTATGCTAACCTGCGACCCGGTTGAAGATTTCGTATTTTGCAAAGATTCCTGCAACATTTGTTTAAAAAGTTGCCCGGCATATGCAATGGACGGAACAACCGTGACGCAAAAACGTTGCAGGCCAAATTCCGGTGTTAAAAATAAAAAAGGCGAGATGTTATATGTTTGCAATACCTGTAGGAAAGTATGCCCTTACAGGGCTGGAATAAATAACCATGAAGTTGAAAAGCCTTTGGCATTAAGAAAGATAGTTGTAGCAAAGAATTTTGTTGGATGATTTTATGATGCTAAAAATGGGAGCAATGCTTTGTTTTACTTTGCTCCCAATATTAAAAAGTTCATTCAATCATTTTTCCCCAACATGAAATAACATAATCTCCGGGATTTCCTGCCTGCTTAAACCCGGGCCTTCGATAAAGGTATTTAAAATACTTCCGCCACCGCCCTGGAAGAAGATAATTTTAATAGAGTGGGTTCCTTTACCAAGAAATAAATTACCCTGTTTCTCAATCGGGCCATGCAACCCATCGTTATTGACAACTTCGGTATCATCGATAAATAATTTTGCGCCGTCATCGCAAATTAATGAAAAATCATAAATCCCATCTGTGGAGATTTTTATATAACCATTATATTTCAGGCCGAAGTTTGTTTCAGCAATATTTACCGGATAAACAATACTTTTCAGTATCCCGGATTTTAATGGTGTTAAAATATCGAAATCGGGCAAATGCTGCCAGCTTCCTTCGTAATAGCTGTATAGCAGGCCGGAACCAAGATTTTTTATTTCGGCAATTTTTGGCAAATCCATTTTTCCTGAAACTTCTACAACCACAACTGAATGAGGAGGCATATTTACATCAATGCTATTCACAGTTGATTTAAAATCCTTAAATTCTTTAATAACGACTTCATTTGGGTTTTCAAAAGTATTGTGCGCATTCAATTTGTCAGCAGTAAGAATTTGGCCTGTTGTCCCTTCAATTTTATAGCCGCTTAAATTACACACCAAATTTTCTGATTTTTCAGCATTGATATTACAAATCGAAATATGCATTTTCCCTTCTTTATCAATAGATGCGGAAGCATTAACAGCAGGGATTGAATTTTCTTTAAATGAATAGTTTTCTGATTTAAGCAAAACAGGGACCATTATTGCATCCTGATGGACTTTATATAAATCGAAAACATGATATGTCGGAGTAAGGATCATCTTATCGTCTTTTGTAAGAATAACAGATTGCAGCACATTTATTACCTGTGCTACTGCGGCCATACGAACGCGATCGCAATGGTTGTTAAAAATATTAAGGTTTGTACCGGCGACCAATGCATCACGGATTGTATTCTGCTGGTAAAGGAATCCTGGATTTGTGCCAGGTTCAACATTATACCATGTACCCCATTCATCTACAACCAATGCAACACTTTTGCCCGGATCGTATTTGTCCATAATTGCAGAATGTTTAGTAACAAGTTCTTCCATTGCAAGTGTTTTCTTCATTATTTTAAACCAGCTTTCGGGGGTAACATCGGTAGCATTTTCGCCGGAACCCCAAGTATATGAGTGCAGTGAAAGTCCCCATATACTGCTGCCCATTTCCCGCATCACAACTTCAGTCCAGTTGTAATCAGCATCACCTGGACCGACTGCAATCTTCTTCAGCTCATTTTTTCCATAGTTTTTACAGAAACTTGCATATCTTTTAGCGAGGTCAGAATAATATTCAGGTCTCATATTTCCGCCACAGCCCCATGATTCGTTGCCAAGTCCAATAAATTTTACGCCCCATGATTTTTCATGCCCATTTTGTTTTCGCAATTGTGTCATTGGGCTTACATTATCTGAATTCATGTATTCTATCCATTGAGATAATTCCTGGACACTTCCGGAGCCAAGGTTTCCACTAACATAGGGTTCACAACCTATTTGTCCGCACAAATCCATGAATTCATGTGTGCCAAAACTATTATCTTCGGAAACGCCGCCCCAGTTGGTATTGATCATGGTTGGCCTTTGAGAACGGGGCCAATTCCGTCTTTCCAATGGTATTCATCTGCAAAACAACCTCCCGGCCATCGCAAAGCCGGCGCCTGAATATGTTTCAATGCATCTACTACATCTTTACGAATCCCGCGAACATTCGGTATTGTTGAATTCTCACCTACCCAGAAACCTCCGTAAATACAATGGCCCAGGTGTTCTGAAAAATGTCCGTAAATGTTTTTACTGATACGGTATTTCATTTTCGAAACATCTATTGTCATGGCATTTACTGGCTCCTGAGAAATTGCAAACGAAGTAGAAATTCCCAACGCCAGTATTAAAGAATAGAATTTGTTTTTCATTTTATCACATTTAATTATAAGATGATAACATAAGCGTACATTTTACAATTATAAAACAAAATGATAATTATTTAATAAGAAAGTTAGTGTTTTTGATGAAAAAAACAGAATTTTAGAAGATAATACAGATATAATTTTGTATTTTGTTTTAAAAAATTATGGAATTGACATTGTCGACACCCGCATTGCTGTTTTCTGCAATATCACTTATATTACTTGCTTATACCAACAGGTTTTTAGCTTTGGCGCCCCTGGTAAGAAACCTTCATGATAAATACAAAGAAACCCATGATGAAGTAATTTTCGGCCAAATTAAAAACCTCCGAAAGAGATTATATTTAATAAGGACAATGCAAATAGCAGGTTTGTTAAGTTTGCTTTTGTGTGTACTTTGTATGTTTCTAATTTATATAAAGCTTCAATTTATTTCAGAAATTCTATTTGGGATTGCTTTGATTTTGTTAACTGCTTCTCTAATACTTTCGATTTGGGAAATACAAATTTCTGTTCATGCCCTCGATTTGCACCTTGATAATATGGAGCATGAGAAAAAATAAAATTTATTTAATTTCATAATTACCAGGTATCTGTCCTGAAAGGCACTACCGGTAGGTTTTCCTTATTGTACAAATTGGCATCTTCCGGATTATTGTCCCAGGCATATCTCACTGCAACAGGTACATTCACAGATTCTGAATAAATTACAACATTATTTTGTGATGTTATAAATGCTTTTGCCCAAACAAACTTTTTATCTTCACCTGCTATCGCAAATCCTTTAGCATAGCCATATTTATCTTTCACAATAAGGCTGCTGCCTGAATTATTAAAGTCAACAATTATTTTTGAACCTTCAGTTTTCATCGATTTATAAGTTGGGCCTGAAAAAACCAAAGTTTCACCATAGGCAACTTTCCGGGCTGCAAGGAACAACCGGTAACCAACATCCTGCTTGTTTTTTGGATGAATATCTTTGGCTTCTCCAATGTCAGAAGTCACTGCCAGTCCTGTATAAGGGATAGAATAAGCTGTAAATGCCTGCGATTCGCGCAACATTGGCCAGTCTCCATCATCAGCAAACCCAATACAATCGAAATTTGCCAATTGAACAATTAAAAATGGCAAATTTTGTTGATCCCAATTCTTACGCCAGTCATTGATCATGTTGGGTAGCAATGTTCTATATTTAAATGCACTTTTAACGTTTGCTTCACCCTGGTACCAGATAGCTCCTTTTATTTTATAGTTAATCAATGGGCTAATCATTCCATTGTAAAGCGATGAAGGATATTCATTAGGGTTCATGGTAAGGTAAGGTGAGGGCAAATCGATGCCAACCTTGAATTTCCAGTTTCCGGCCAGGCTTTTCTTTGTTGTACCGGCTTCATAATATAATTCATTGGCATCGCCATAGATTCCTCCTCCCCAGCCATAATCAAGAACCCGGATAACAAGTAAATTTTTTCCTGCTTTCAGTATTTTAGCCGGAACAGAATATTTGCGCAAGGCATTATAGTTTTTTGTTTCACCAACAAGTATCCCATTTATATAAGACTGATCGTTGTCATCGATTTTAGTCAGGCTTAAATTTATCCCATTTTCAGCTTCCTGGGCGCTGAGCTCAATTTCATTTTCGAACCAGACAATTCCATCTAAATTTGGAAGTCCTGCCGCTTCCCAGTATTGGGGAATTTTCATTTCCTTCCATTTTGAAAAATCTGTTTCAGGAAGTAGCCAATTTTGAATTAATCCTGAATCATTGGTTTCGGTTTTTTTGTCCCAAACTTCTCTTAGTTTATTCATATCCTGTTCGTTACCTGAAAAATTCTGTTTCTTCAAATTATCAAGCGCTGATTTATATTCGGGTAAGGAATACATGGTTTCCATGCTGGTCCAGGCTTCAATATTGGTTCCACCCCAATTTGTGTTTATCAGTCCAACAGGAACATTCAAATAAGTCTGCAAATCATGCCCGAAAAAATATCCAACTGCTGAAAAACCGGCAACTGTAGAAGGTGAACAAATTTCCCATTTGCTATTTAAAATATCATCCAGTGGTTTTTCGCTTATCCTTCGACCGATTGTAAACAACCGGACTGATGGATAATTTGCAGAAGCAATTTCCTGCTGGGAGTTGTTTGCCTGGCTTAATGCGAATTCCATATTGGATTGGCCACTGCATATCCAAACATCCCCAATGAGAATATTCTTAAGTACAATTTCATTCCTGCCTTTAATAATCATTTCGTATGGGCCACCGGCTTTTAAAGGATTTAATTGAACTTTCCAGATTCCCTGGTTATCAACTTTCGTTGTTAACATCTGGCCAGCAATTGATACTGAGATATTTTCTCCTTTTCCTGCCAACCCCAGATATTTACTTGTATATCGCGCTGAAGAACCATATTGTCCGAAAGTAATTTTGGAAGTGTAACTTCAGCTTGAATTGCAGCTATTCCAATTATCAGCCCCAAAAGAGTCAGTGTTATTTTTTTCATCTTTAATAGAGTTAATTTTTTATAATTCAACTTTCCCAATTTTCTGCATAAGCTGCCCAATACCCTTCCCTGGTAATAATACATATAAGCATTTGGCCTCGAAGGATTTCTTTTTCTCGGACTTGGTAATGCAGCGACAATTAATGCAGATTCTCTTTTCGTCAATTTTATAGCCGGTTTATGAAAATATTTTTGTGATGCTGCTTCGATTCCATAAACCCCATCGCCAAGTTCAACAATATTTAAGTAAACTTCCATAATACGCTTTTTGCTCCAGAAAACTTCCAATAAAAAAGTGAAATAAACTTCAAACCCTTTGCGCAGGTATGTGCGCGATGGAATTAAAAAAAGATTTTTAGCTGTTTGTTGTGTTATAGTGCTTGCCCCATGTTTTACCGGGCTATATTTATTTATCTGTTTTGCTTTTTGAATGGCTTCCCAGTCGATGCCGAAATGTTCTGTAAACTTATTATCCTCAGCAGCAACAGTAGCTAAAATCATGTCAGGTGAAATTTTTTCTATACCAACCCATTCTTTTTCAAGCTTTCGTTCCTGATTTTTACTGTTATTGCTGATATACCTGATAATCATTAAAGGGGTGATTGGTGGTTGAACGAACCTAAAAAGAATTACTGAAAAAATGCTTAAAGAAATGAAAATAACTAAAATAGTTGTTGCTATTTTTAATAATTTTCTTAATGGTTTTTTCATAAATCATTGAAAAACTAAACAAAGATAAATCATCGAGTCAATTTTTTATTCAATAAACAATATCAATTCAATTTTTAAATTTTTGTTTTGTGAAATTAAAACTAATGCAGTAATTTCGGTTTAATTAATGACAAACCTTCGGATATAGTTGCAATTTGTACAAAAAGTTTCTTTAATTAATCAAAAAATAATTACCATGAGCGCAGAAAAAGTATTATACACATTAAAGAAAACCGGGAAACCGATGAAATCTACAGAAATAGCTGAACCTGCAGGCATAGAAAAAAAAGAAGTTGACAAAGCGTTAAAAGGTTCTGAAAGCTGAAGGGAAGATATCTTCACCCAAAGCATGCTATTACCAGGCAAATTAATTCCTGGTGTTTATGACATCATTCGAATTTGTTTCAACTGATGAAAGTGACCTTGATAAAGTCAGGCCTTTATGGGAAGGACTACGGGAACATCACCAGAAAAAATCGATTGATTTCAAAATACGATATGAAAAAATGTCATTCAATTCGAGAAAGGCAGATTTGCTTAAAAAGCTCGAACATGGCAAAATGAGGATTGATTTGGCATTAAATCCGATAACCAAAGAACCGGTTGGTTATTGTATTAATACTATTGTTTACGAACCTGCACCGGAAGGTGAAATTGATTCTTTATTAGTCCAGCCGGATTTCAGAGGCAATGGAATTGCCGAAAAACTGTTGAACTTTGCAATTGAATGGTTTGATTCAAATAATATTGTTACGAGAAAAATAGTTGTAGCAGCCGGAAATGAAGAAGTATTTGCATTTTATAAAAAATTTGGATTTTATCACAAATTCAGCACATTGGAGTTTAAATCTCTTTGATTACCATATTTTATTTGCACTTATTTGTTAAAACGCCAAATTTATTTGCAAGACTTCGTTAAATAACGCAAACGATTGCAATTTTTGCAAAAAATAATTTTCTTTTTTATTCTTTTTGAAGTGATTTGCAATTTTTGCAAAAAATAATCCATCCTCAGCAAAAAGCCGTTTTTATTAGCTTTCGTTAGTTTTTACTTTTGACCTGTAAACCTAAAAAGTAAAACTATGAAAACGAAAAGAGATTTCTATAAAAGGCTTCTTATAGTTTGTATAACAATCATTTTAAATGTAAGCCTATTCTCGCAAAAGAGAAGTTCGATAAGTGTACTGAATATCGATACACATGGATTGGAATTTACTCCTGAACAACTTGGAAATCTTGTCAGGCTTGAACTTGAGAAATTAGACACATTCGAGGTCATGGACCGGTACGATGTAGCCTACCTTATTAAAAAGAACAGCATCGATGTAGCAAATTGCTATGGCAAAATTGGATTGGTTGAGGTTGGAAAAACAATCGCTTCTGAAAAAATGCTATCAGGAAGCGCTGAGCCTTATGGCGAAACTATTATAATTACGTTTAGGTTGGTAGATGTCACAAAAAATGTAATCGAAAAAACATATGTAAAGGAATTCCTAAACCTGCCTAAAGAAATTCAAATGATGGTCCGGGTTTCGTTGCATGACATGTTCGGGAAACCTATTGATCCAAATTTGGTAGCACAACTAACCAAACCTAACAGCTATGAAACTATGGTCAATACGCCCAAAACTGACAGGTTGAATCTTTCAGGGCCACGTATGGGAATTGCATTTTTTACAGGTGAATTAAGACAAATATTAAAAGATAAATCTTCAAATGGAGGTTTTGATATGTATCCTTCAATGTATCAGTTTGGTTACCAGTTTGAATCAATGTACCTGAATGAAGGCAGCTTCCAGGCATTGTTCGAATTTGTCCCAATGATATCCGGAATTGATCAGGGAAAAATTATACCCTCAATTGCAATTATGAATGGTATTCGTCACAATATCTGGGGAATAGAGCTTGCAATGGCCCAAATTTAGCACTTTCCAGGCACGCTGAAGTGTATCAGGATTCCGGATTATGGAAACTTAAAAGCTCTGCTCCTGCAGGCTTTGTCCCTAAAAATGGTTTCGTTTCGCGTGCCGATAGCAGGGGAAACCCACAGCTGTCCCCTTCATTTGTAATTGCAATAGGTAAAACATTTAAATCGGGCAGGATGAATTTCCCGGTAAACATATATTTTATACCTGCAAAAGATGGACTTGAATTTGGCTTATCGTTGGGTTATAATGCAAAAAACAGAAGCAGCAGGTAAAAGTAGATATGTTTATCTTTAAGTAAATATTGTAAAAACACATTCCGACAAATTGACTCAGATTGTTGGAGTGTGTATCAATATTGAATAGCTTGCATATTCTAAATTAAAATACTTAAATCTTCTCAACATAATCCAGTTCTTTTCCATAGGTTTCTTCGGTAAAAAGAACTGAAATGAAAGCTATTCCAATAAAAATGATACCTACAATAACACCTGATGACCAAAGACCAATTACAGGTGCAAATGCACCCAAAAGGTAAGTAATTAATATTGTTCCGCCTCTGACAAAATTCGGTGCAGTTGTAGTTACTGTTGCCCTTAAATTGGTACCAAATTGTTCTGATGCTGCAGTTACAAAAACAGCCCAAAGTCCACCCATTGGAATACCAAGTAGTAATAATATAATATAGAATATTGTAGACGATGCATTAAATAAAATGAAATAGATAAAAGTCAAAATTGCAATAAAGGAAATTGCGATAAAAATTGCCTTCTTGCGCGATTTTAGTCTCATCGAAATATAACCAAATAAAAAGCTTCCAATAGCTGCTCCAACATAATGCAACATAACAGAAGTCGATCCTTTAACTTGCCCCGCGATTTTAAGTGCATCCTGTGCAAATGAAGGCGCATTAATTGCAAGCACACTTACCGTGTACCATGAAGGAAGCGCTAACATAAGGCAAAAAATAAATTTTTTAAACCTTTTAGTATCGGTGAACAAGGCAAGGAAATTGCCTTTGCTGATACTCTGTATTTTGGTTTTTTGATACATTCCCGATTCATAAACTGCAATGCGAAGAAATAAAAGCAAAAGCCCGAGACCTCCCCCAGTCCAGTATGCAATACGCCAATTGAACTTTTCAGCAACAAGAAAAGCGAGTGCCGAACCTGCAATGCCGATTCCTGAAACAATACTGGCACCAATGCCACGCATCTCAACTGAAAGCACTTCAGATACAAGTGTAATACCAATTCCAAGTTCTCCCGAGAGGCCAAACCCTGCACAAAATCTAAGCCATGCATACTGCGAAATATTCGTTATAAACCCATTTGCAATATTTGTCATGGAATACAACAAAATAGTAAGAAATAAAATCGATAACCTTCCTTTTTTATCGCCGAGAATTCCCCAAACAATCCCTCCAAATAACATCCCTGCCATCTGAATACTTAACAGAAAATTGCCTTTATTAAAAAGTGAAGCTTTATTATTAATTCCAAGAGCCAAAAGGCTCGGATTTTTTACTATACCAAAAAGGATGAGGTCGTAAATATCGACAAAGTAACCTAACGCGGCAACTACTACGACAAGATAAACATAGCTTTTTGATTTTTCTGTGGTCATGTAGCTTTGTAATTTTTTAAATTATTAAATCAATCTAAAAATACATAAATTGCAAAAATAAAAATTGAAAACTTATGGAAACTGAAAACAAAATATTGATGCAAAATGCCCGTGAGTCTCTTCTCGGCAATTGGGCGGTGGCAATACAGGTAACTGTAATTTATATTTTAGCCCTGGGGGTAATTCATGTAATTCCGGTGTTGGGGACAATCGTTTCAATTGTTATAGCAGGTCCAATGGCAGTTGGGATGGCTATTTTTTCGCTCTCAATATCAAGAAAACAGGAAGCGAATGTTTCTCAGTTATTCAATGGGTTTAGTAAGTTTAGCCTTTCATTTGGCGCATTTATCCTCATGATTTTATTTATTGTTCTATGGACATTATTGCTGATTATTCCGGGAATTGTTGCTGCAATCTCTTATTCACAAACATTTTTCATTATAGCCGAGAATGATTCCATAGATTCAATGGAAGCTATAGACAGAAGCAAAAAAATGATGGCTGGCCATAAATGGAAATATTTTTGTTTGTGCCTCAGGTTTTTAGGTTGGTTTATCCTTAGTATATTCACATTGGGTATAGGATTGTTGTGGTTAATACCTTATGTACAGGTAAGTTTTGCTAAGTTTTATGACGACATTAAAACTGATGTACTTATAAATTAGCTTTCTCTTTTTCCGTGAAGCAGCATGTTTACAGCATCTTCAAGTGAGCCTGCGCGGGTTACTTTGCCTGTATTGACAAAAAAGATTTCATCGGCATTTTCTATGGTGTTTAACCTATGTGCAATTATAACGCGGGTAGTCGAGGAAGGTAATTTTTGTAATATATTGTCTAACAGTTGTTCTGTAACAGTATCAATATTGGCGGTTGCTTCGTCTAAAATTAATAGTTCAGGTTTCCGAAGTACAGACCTCATAAATGCAATAAGTTGTTTTTGTCCCAAACTAATGCCATCGCCTGAGGTTTGCACTTTTGTTTCGAGACCTTTGTCAAAGCGTTCGAGAATCGATTCAAGCCCGGAATCACGAATGACTTCCTTCAGTTGGTCATTTGTAAAGTTTGTATATTCACTATTTCCATAAAGAATATTATCTCGGATATTTCCAGTGAACAGATATGGTTCCTGGAGGATAAACCCTATTTTCTGGCTGCGTTCGGCTGGTTGATAAGAGCGAATATCTTTTCCATCGAGCAATACCATTCCTTTTGTGGGATCATAAAGTCTTGCAATCAATGAGGCAGTAGTAGTTTTTCCACCTCCTGTTGGGCCTACAAAGGCATAAGTTTTTCCCCTTTCAAGTTCAAAGCTTATATGATGCAGTATTTCCTTACTGCCGGGATATTTAAATGAAACATTTTGAAACGAGATGTACGATTTGGAATTTTCGCTATTACTTATCCCGGTCACCTGCAGGTTCGATTCCAATGATAAAATTCTTGAAATACGTGCCCAGGCAGCCATGGCAACCTGAAAATTTGCCCAAAGTGCTGCTATCTGACGCAATGGATTATAGAAATTATTTACATATGCAATAAAACTGATCAATAAACCGACAGTGAAATGTCCTGTCAGAATTAAATATATTCCCAAAGAAATTACGATAAGTTGTCCGATATTGGCAGCAAGTCCATAAACAGGCGCGAAAATATTATTTGCAATACCTGCTTTTATAGCAGTAGTATAGTTTTGCTCATTTGCTGATTCAAACCGCTTTCTGAAATAATCGCGTCGGCTGAAGGCAATTATAACTTTGAAATTATTCAGGCTTTCCTGGATTTCAGCACTTAACCCGCCAACACTTTTAAGATTGACCGCATTTTTTCTTTTTACCCATGGAGAAATTGCTCTTGTGAAAATAAAAATAATTACTGCCGGAACCAATGCTGACGCTCCTAATGTCAGGTTAATACTTAAAAGGAAAATTGCAGAACCTGCCATAGTGAAAATACTTCCAATGAACTGCATCAGCGATTGGGAGAAGAACTGGTTAACTTTGTCGGTGTCGCTGTTAATACGCGAAATAAGATCGCCGGCTTTGTTCTGGTTGAAAAAATCTACCGGTAGTTCCTGTAGTTTATTAAACACTGCATTTCGCAAACTGAAAAGCATACGTTGCCCGACACCTCCCATCAGGCGCATTTGCAAAAGGTTTGAAAAAAAGGCAGTAATATAAAGTACAAGCAATATACCTGAGAAAATAAGTATTCCATGGAATTGTTTGGTCTGAACATATGTGTCGATGGTGTGCCCTATAAGATAAGGCCCAAGCAGACTTAAAACAGCATTTACAAGAATTGCTAAAAAAGCGAATGCCAGGTTCTGGCGTTCCCCGCCTATCAAAAAAAATAACTTCTTTAGCGCAGAAAGTGTTGATTTTTTCTGGTCTTTTTCATTGATGTCCTGGAAAAGATTATAATTCATAATGGTGTGTACTTTTTTGTGAATTATAAATCTGCACGTATTCCGGACTTTCTTCAAGAAGCTCTTTGTGTGTTCCAATTCCAATTATTTCGCCTTCCATAATCAGGATTATTTGCTCGAAATGCTTTACAGAAGATACTTTTTGGGTTACTGAAACCAAAGTTAAATCAGGGTAATTGTTTTCGAGGTTGCATAAGATTTTATTTTCAGTTTTACGGTCTATTCTTGAAGTAAAATCATCGAGAAGCAATATCTTGGGATTTATTGCCAAAGCACGCGCGAGCATAATACGTTGTTTTTGCCCTCCGGACAAACTTGTACCACGCTCAGAAACTATGGTATCGAGCTTTAGTGGCAACGATTCGATAAACTCAGACAATTCGGCAGTATCAATTGCTTTTTGCAACGATTCATCGGTAACCTTGTCGCTAAATGCAATGTTCTCGCGAAGGCTCATATTGAAAATAACACTGTCCTGAAATACATAGCCTATTTGACTGTTAAGAGATTCTCTTTTATATAAATTAATATCTCTGTCATCGAATTCAATAAAACCAGATACTGGTTCGATCAAGCCTGTTAACAAATATAACAATTGACTTTTACCTGCGGCAGTCGGGCCAAGAATGGCTGCCCTGTTGCCTGCTTTTATTGAGAAAGAAATATCTTTTAATATTGGTTTTTCACCATAAAATAAAAAAATATTTTTCAATACAATATTACCATCAAGTTTTTCCTGTATTGTACCGGTTTCAATAATTTCAGGAATTTCAAGGACTTCACTTATACGTTGAAACGATGCAGTAGCCTGGGCAATTATATTGCTCATAAAACCTATCATCAGAATCGGGAAAATTAACAACATAAGGTAACTGTTGAATGCAGCGAAATTACCAAGGGACATTTTCCCGGCAACCACAAAATGACCTCCAAGCACCAATATCACAACTGTTGCCAGGTTGGCAACAAACATAATAATAGGAATGAGTGTTGCAAAGTATCGAAGTATCTTTAATCCCAGGTTTCGGGCATCGGTATTGGTATTTGCAAATTTTTCAAATTCTGTTTGCTGCGAATTAAGTACACGAATCAGAGCCGCACCCATGATGCTTTCGTTAATTACCTTGTTTAACCGGTCAATTATCTCACGTGTTTTTTTAAACAATACCCGAACTTTTCTCAAAACAATGAAAAATGTCCCTCCAATAACAGGGACTATTGATACAACGGCCAATGCGAGTTTCCAGTTTAGCATAAAAAGTAAAATGCATGTGCCGGCAATCAGAAAAACAGATGAAATGATCGTCACTATTGCCTGAGATACAAACAGTTTAATTGAATCTATATCTGAAGTCAGGTTTGTAAGGAGCTTCGATGGATTGGCTTTAATGATATAAGAAAAGTTCTGTTGAGAGATTTTCCCTGAAACTTTAGTGCGCATATCCCTTGCCACACGCTCGGATGCATAAGTCTGAATAATACTTTGGATATATGTAAGGATGAATATAACAAACGCGGCAGAAAAGAATTGAAATATAAATTTTTTGGTTATAAAATGTCCGGCTGAATAATCGTCAATTGCATGAGCAATTATTTTAGGCAACCAAAGATTAATGCCATTGCTTAACAAGGCAAAAATTACCAGAAAAAGCAACAGTGCCGAATAATTCTTCAAAAGTCCAAATATATTTGGCTTTGAATTTGGAGTAGAACTTTTTTTGGTGGGGTTATCCATATCACTTTATCCGAAATTTAAGCATGACAAAGGAACTCTAAAAAAACCATTTATTAAAATTACCATCAGTCATCAATTGATTTTTCGCTATCGGGTGTTTTGTCCTTTTTTGCCAGGTCACCCTTTTTGCCGGTAAGTATTGCAGAATATTCACTTTTCTCTTTTAATGTTTTAACAGCAGATTCAATCATTGGATCACCGTTCAAAGACGATTCTATCTTACCACTCTGATAATAATATCTGGTAATTACTTCATCAGAAATAAGTTCAGATATCTCTTTCCTGAATGTTTGCAAATCTTTGTGTTTGTCGTGAGCAAGCTTATCCTGTAGTTGTTTTATTTCATTTTCTGCAACAGCATAGTATTTCTCTTTCCTGGCTATTTCAATTAATTTGTTCAGACTTTCTTCAGTCTTTGTACTGTAAGAAAACTCCTTCCCATCCAGATATTTAATAAATTCATTATAAATTGTATCGTCGACAGAAAAATACTTCGGTTTCTTTATCGATTTATGCTTTTGAGAATATTCTGTTGCAAAATCGAAAATATAATTTTTTGAATACAGGTTATAAGCTAAATCACCCAATTTTTCAATTTCTATTTTTATATCAGGCTGAACGCCACCACCATTATAAACTTTTCTTCCTCCTTTTGTTTTAAATTCAGAAATTAAAGAATCCGGTACATAACCTACACTTCCATCCTCATTCCTGTGTGCATAATCTAAGGCTTGTATACACCTGCCACTTGGAATATAGTATTTTGCAATGGTCACTTTTAGTTGTGTATTATAGCTTAAAGGCCTAGTTTGCTGAACCAAGCCCTTTCCAAATGTACGTTGCCCGATTATTACACCGCGGTCAAGATCCTGCATTGTTCCGGCAACAATTTCTGATGCAGATGCAGACCCGAGGTTGACCAATACTACCAAAGGGATAATTGTATCGACCGGGTCGTTTACTGTTAAATAGTTCTTAACAGATTCTTTTACTTTTCCTTTTGTAAATACTACCAACCTGTCTTTGGGGATAAAAATATTCGAAACATTTACTGCCTCTGCCAATAACCCGCCCGGGTTATTTCTTAAGTCAAATATTATTCCTTTTGCACCTTTTTCTTTAAGAGCTAGAAAAGATTCTTTGACATCTCTTCCCGCATCAGTTGTAAAATTTGTCAACCTAATGTACCCAATAGAATCTTGAATGATACCGTAAAATGGAACATTGGGAATTGTAATTTGTTCCCTTGTAATTTTTTTCTTTATTGGTTTTTCTGAACCTGGACGATTAATTACTACATCAACATCGGTTCCTGGAATACCTTTTAAAAGTTCGCTAATATCTGATATATCTTTGCTTTTAACACTTTTACCAGAAACTTCTAATAGTACATCACCTGCCTTCAATCCTGCCTTGTCTGCCGGAAAACCTTCATAAGGCTCGGAAACTACGGCGAAATCTCCTACACGCCTTATTAATGCTCCTATTCCTCCGTATTGTCCGGTTGTTTGAAATTTGAAATTATCCATTTCAGATTCCGGAATATACGTGGTATAAGGATCCAGTGATTCTAACATTCCATCTATGCTTGTCTTTATTAATTTCTCAGGGTCAACTTCATCTACATAATAAAAATTCAGTTCCTTGAATAAATTAAAAAAAATATCTAAACTTTTTGCAATTTTAAAATTTTCATCAGCGAATGAAAATATTCCTATTGCTATAACAACAATTAATGTTGTAATCAATACTTTTCTTTTACCTCTCATCGATTATTTCTTAAATTTTTCAACAAACAAATATACTAATTTAGCATTTCGGATTCTTATACTTTTTTCTGAACGCTGATGAAGGATGATTGTTGTTATATAAAAACTTTATTAATATTTTTTAATAATTGTTTAGTAAATATGGTTAAAATAGTTTATAAATCAAATTAAAGTGAAAGAAGGAATCGTAACAAAGGCAACTGGTAATCTTTATTCTGTTGAAGACTTGGAAGGTATCAAATATAGTTGCCGAATAAAAGGGAAATTGAGAACTTATGGATTAAAAAGTACAAATCCTGTTGCTGTTGGGGATAATGTAATTTTTGAATATTCTAAGGAAAATGATATTGGGTACATTATTGACATAAAAGAACGAAAAAACTACATAATCAGAAAATCTACCAACTTATCAAAGCAATATCATATAATCGCTGCAAATATCGACCAGGCTGTATTGACCGTTACAATTGTTGAACCGGAAACCAATACAGATTTTATAGACAGGTACCTTGTTTCTGCCGAGGCATTCAGGATTCCGGTAATTATCATTTTTAACAAATTTGATCTATATAATGGAACCATACTCGAAAAGTTCAATAGCCTTTTTACTTTGTACAAAAAGATAGGTTATTATTGTATTGAAACATCAACTATAAATGGCTTAAATTTATCGATAGTCAAGGAATTACTTAAAGATAAAATTACAGTTATCAATGGTAATTCCGGGACTGGGAAAAGTACAATTATTAATAGTATTTATCCAGGGCTTGACTTAAAAATCGGTAATATTTCTTATTATCACAAAACAGGCATGCACACCACATCTTACTCTGAAATGTTCAAAATAAGAGAAGGCGGTTATATTATAGATACGCCGGGAATAAAGGCCTTCGGGTTATCAGATTTTTACAAAGAAGAGCTTTATCACTTTTTCCCAGAGATTTTTAAAATTTCAAACAATTGCAGGTTTTACAATTGTACCCATATTCACGAACCTGGTTGTTTTGTTTTAAAAGCAGTTGATGATGGTATTATCTCAGAATCAAGATATAAAAGTTATTTTAATTTATTCTATGATGAAAATAAAAAGCATCGCATATAATATTAATTCTAAATTAATTAATTTTATGTTTCTATCTTAAATTTTTATATGAGACATCCATCCATTTTGGTTCTTAATAAGTATATAAAAATACATCGTAGAAGTATATCTTCATTGATCCCTCCAAGGTTCATGAGAATCAACCATAATATTATTAATTGTTTAGACTAAATTTATTAGAGTGAAGAACCTAAAAATAGTACTTTCAATAGCATTTATTTTTGTTTTGGCAGGAAACCTGTATTTTTTTGCCACTACATATTTAAATCAGATGAATTTCCATAGAGAGTTACTTTTGAAACAAGTAGAAAATCTCTCCAATTCTTTAGAGAAAACAGGTTTGTCATTCGAAAACGATATTAATTTTATTCTTTACTCTGATAATGTTGTAAATATTTTTACTCCTGGATTGGACAAATCGATTATTGCCAAATTAGAAGTTTTTTATGCCAAATATCCTTTCCTTATTACAAATATTACAGTACTTGATGATAATCAAAATGTATATAGTATTTACAAAGATTCAAAGGACAATTTTCTTAACGATACTTATGTTGCAAGGGTTCAAAGCGAATTATTGCCAAAAGAAAGAGAAATAATAACGAATACAGACCAGAAATATATTATGCCTATTTTCAGAGGTAATAAGTTGATGGGTAATATATTAATAACAATTGATTTAATAAATTATTTTAAAAAGACACTTGATCAATCAGGGATAAGCGATTATCAATGGCCTTCAGTTTTTGATTTTGAAGGGAAAGTTTTTTTTGCGCCAAAAAATTCCTATGAAGGTAGCGTAAATGTTATTTCAAATATACTCGCTAAACTGAAATCTTCGAATGATAAGTCCCAATCGACAGACATTGAAATTGGGACTCAAAAATTAAAATATTTGTGTGCGTTCTCTGGTTTTCAATTCCTAAAATCAAAATATGCAATTGCCATTAACCTTAAAATACAACATATAGTAAGACACTATATCGCGAAAGGTTTTTTTGCAACACTTCTAAATTTATCGCTTCTTGCCCTGATTGTTCTTTATTACTTGAAGATGGTTAAAAATATAAGTGTAGAAGAATCAAAATTGAGGGAATCAGAAGAAGCTTTTAAACAAATAATTGAAATGATGCCAATTGGTATTATTATCATTGATGTCTACAACAGGGTTAAAAGTCTAAATAAAGCTGCCATTAAAATCCTAATGATTGATGAAAATGACAACCTTATCGGCGAGGATATTAGCCATAGGTTTTTTCTTGGAAAATCGCTATTAATAGACTCTGAGTTCTCAGCTGCATTTGAAACTAATCATTTTCTGCATTATGAAAAGGATGGGAACGAAATTGTAATTTTTAAAAAAGATATTCCTCTTAAGTTAAAAGGTGAGGATTTGATAGTTCAATCGTTTATTGATGTGACGCCGATTGAAAAATCGAGGAAGCGTGAAATATCAGCAAACATGGCGAAGTCGGAATTCCTTGCTAAAATGAGCCATGAAATACGAACACCTATGAATGGCATAATTGGCATGGCCGATTCACTTTCCCTAAATAACCTAACAACAGAACAAATTGAGCAGGTAACAATTATTAAAAAATCTGCTGATTTGTTGCTCAATATAATAAATGATATTCTTGACCTTTCAAAAATTGAGGTTGGCAAAATGGTACTCGAAGAAATACCATTTAAGATTAATGAAGAGATTAAACTTGCTGTTGAACTTTTTAAAGTCGCTGCAGATGAAAAAAATATAGATATTAAATTTAATATTGCTCCAGAGGTTCCATCACACGTTATTGGTGATCCATTCCGATTGCGTCAGATATTAATTAACCTTATCGGAAATTCAATTAAATTCACCCAGGAAGGAGAAATCCGGGTAAATGTAACACTGGTTGAAGAGTACGATCGCAACCTGACAATGAAATTCACTGTAGAGGATACAGGAATAGGTATTCCGAAAGATAAATTGCAGCATATTTTCCAATCTTTTACTCAGGCTGATAATAGCACAACCAGAAAATTCGGCGGCACAGGCCTTGGTACGGCTATTTCTAAACAGCTTGTTGAGTTAATGAATGGTGAAATAACCGCAGAAAGCCCGTCAGGCATTTCTAAAAATCCAAATTTCCCAGGTTCAAAGTTTTCTTTTACAATAGAATTATTTTCAAATGATAAGTTAAATAAAAATATTAGTTACGATAAGATTAAGTCATTTGACCAAATTAAAACCCTAATTATTGGCGAGAATAAGCCAGAAGAGAAAACTATTGAAGAAACACTTGCATTTTTCAATGTCCCTTCAGTGCAACAAACATTTCAAAAATCGACAATTGATTATTTAAAAGATAATAGTATAGCGGGAAATGATAATAAATTTCAACTGCTTATAATAAAAGATTCTCAGACTTTTGATGGTTTTAAGTTAGTTGCACGGCTAAATGATGCAAAAATTACAGGACTTTTCACAATATTACTTGTAAGTACAAACGATAAGCAAGGTAATTATGTCAAATGCAAGAGAAACGGCATAGATAACTATTTGGTATTTCCTTATGAAACTTCTGAACTTTATAATTTTCTTTGCGAAACGTTTACTTCTCTTCAGCTTGAGGAAGAAAAGGCCAAGTTTAAAGTACATCAAATGAAGGTTGATCTGAAAATACTTGTCGCTGAGGACAATTCAATAAACCAGAAAGTTGCCAAAACATTATTTAAGAATATGGGGTATGAAGTAGATTTTGCAAAAAACGGGCTTGAAGTTATTGAGATGGTTAAATTGCAGCAATACGATATTATCTTTATGGATATCATGATGCCGGAAATGGATGGCATCCAAGCTACTGAAGAGTTAAGAAAACAAAAAATAGATATACCGATTATTGCAATGACTGCAAATGTTGCAAAAGATGAAAAAAACAAAGCTATTGCTTCAGGAATGAATGATTATATTACTAAGCCTGTTAGAATAGATACCATTAAAAAAATATTCATTAAACTAGATATTATATAGATTAAAAAATTAATAAGTTCTTTTACATATATTTGTAACCCATAGATACAAAAACTATGGGATTAAAAGTTGACAAAGCAAGAAAGAATCCCGTTCAGTTCCTTAGCCTCACAGGGTTTATTCCAGATGAGTTTGATGAATTGGCTTTAGAATTCCGAAATGAATGGGAACAATATTCCAATCATTTCACTTTAGAAGGGAAACCTCGACAACGAATTGAATTACCTCGAGCAACAAGTGTTTTACCAAGTGTTCAGGACAAATTATTGTTCATATTGGTATACCTAAAAACATTCCCTTTACAAGAATTACAAGCTGCTACATTTTCGATGAACCAGCCCCAAGCCAATTTTTGGATACATCTTTTAAGCCCAATTCTTCGCAAAACTCTTAAAAGGCTTAAAGAAATACCTGAACGAAATAATCAAAAGCTGGAACAGCTATTAAAAGATTGCCATGACGTATTGCTTGATGGAGTGGAAAGAAGTATTCAACGGCCACTAAATACTGAGCAGCAACAAGACTGCTATAGTGGTAAAAAAAACTCATAGTGTCAAGAATAACATTCTTTCATTACCCGATCGTCGAATTTTGTTCCTGAGTAAAACCTATGATGGCAGTGTACATGACAAGAAAATTTGTGACGAACAGCCTTTAAACTTTCCCAAAGGAATAACCTTATGGCAAGATACTGGCTTTTTAGGTCACTGTCCTGAAGGAGTTAATATCCGAATGCCAAGTAAAAAGCCAAAAGGCAAAGAGTTGACAAAAGAACAAAAACAGGAGAACCGGGAAATATCCAGATTTAGGGTACTTGTTGAACACGCTATCTGCGGAGCTAAGCGTTGCCGAATTATCAAAGAACGTTTACGTTGCCACAAGTTTGAATTCGATGATCTAATCATGGAACTCGCTTGTGGCTTACATAATTTTAGAATAACTGTGAAATGCGTTGCTTAATTCAATTAATCTATATAAAGTCTACTGTTTTCGGAAGAAATTAAAAATATTTGAAGATTATTCATCGAATAAGCCTTCGTCACGGATAAGCAATAAAATTGCAGAATGTGGGACTATATAATATTTCTGTTTTTCAAATTCGATTTCAAAAGCACTTTTTTGTAGATATAAGGCCAAATCACCTTCTTTTGCCTGTAAAGGCACATATTTAACATCTTCCGATTTATTTTTCCAGGGTTCATCAGTTTCGCTGATAGCAGGGATTGGATAACCAGGTCCTGCTTTAACGATATATCCATATTGAATATTTTCTTTTTCCTGAACGCCAGGCGGAAGATATAAGCCTGAACTTGTTTGCTCTTTAGCTGATCTTGGTTTTAACAATACCCGGTCACCAATAACAATGAATTTTCCTATATTTTTTGGTACTGTTTTCAAATTCTGATATAATTGACTTTTTATTTCTTTATTTCCTCGTAATCAGTGTATTCTCCGATGTTTTTGCTGAAGCGTTTTTTCTTCTCATTTGTCATTTCAAACTTTATTTTTCCATTATTATTGTTAAAGTTTGAAAACCCGGTTTTTTTGTTTCCCGGGAAGAAAGAAAACAATATCTTTAGAACGGCTTTTATAAGATAGTAGGCAATAATAAACAGCAGTATGAAAATGAAAAATGTTTTCATTTTTGATATATTACAATTAGTAGCAAAAGTATAAAGAAAAATGAAATTTAATTGTTCAACATGAAGTAATAAGATTATTCCCAGATATAAGGTTTGTCATTGTATTTTTTATCTACCCCAAATAACAAATTCAAGCCAAAACGAAAATTAAAACTCATTGCTTCATAAGGTACCGGCATACTCATATTGCCGAGTTTAAACGGGATATTATCGGAAACAAAAAATATGTTTACAGGTGCGAACCTTAATGAAAGTCCAAGGCCAAAATTGCTAAACCCATTATTCAAAATTGAATAACTTGCAGACAGCATCAACATTTTTAAAGGGCGAAAGTTTCCTGATACAGTAATTTGTTCATAAAATTCACTATTGTAATACTGGGAAATAGAAAGAAGTCCTAAACTAAAAAATTTCTCCGGAAAATATTCTCCTGCAAGAATTAGCTTAGTTGGTAAACTGGTACTATAAGCAGAATTTTGTTGCTTAAATTTAAAAGCATTGGAAATTGAGTCAGTAATTTTACTGCCCAAGTTTGTCAAACTGTCGCCGTGAAGAAAATCAATATTCCCAACACCGGAGAATGTATAATTACCGTTCATTTTAAAATTATAAACATATTTGCTCCACCTAATAAAGCCCAAATCAAGCAAACTGGCCGATAAGACAAACTGGTCGATACCACTATAAGTTGCACCAAAGTCGAAACCCAGGCCTAAACTATTAAAAGGGGAATAATTTTTAAAAGGGTCATTTGTTTTTATTGAATCTATATTTCCTTCTTTATTATTTTTAACCGTAACAAATGGCAAATAAGCATTGATTGTGGCGTTTGAATTTACATTTAGCAGAAAATTGCCACTACTTTTATCGACTGATGAGGTCAGTGCCAATTTTTGATTATTTGAATTAACATCAAGAATACCGGAAATGAATTTAATTTTCCCTCCCAAAGTAAGGTTATCATTCCAGGGTTTAGAAACACCAAGCGCAAGCTCTGTATATAGCGAAGAATTTAACCCAATTTGTTTGAAATCGTAAGATGATGTTGTATCAATTCCATTTAGTAAAACCCTAACCAGGTCTTTTGGATATGAAATATTCATATCGCCTTTTAAAGATAAATTAAAAGTAAAATACATATCTTTTGCCCGAAACCCGAATGATAAAAGATCTGTTTGTAAATTGGTATAAAAAGTATTTTGAGGTTTTAAAGTATTTATAAATTTATTTTTATCTGCTAAAGAGTCCAAAACCGTAATCATAGAATTGACCTGGCTATTGTAAAAAACAATGTCATTTAATTTTAGTGAGTTATTTCCTATATTGAACTGAATTGAAGATAACATAGGTATCCCAACATATAGGTCAAAGTTTGGCTGGTACGCCGGGTTAAGCTGATTGGATTGCGGCACCCTGTCCATGAAGTACAACGTATTGCTAACTTGTGAATACATTGCAATTGAGAACGCAAAAGCAATTATTAAAAATATGAATCGGCGTACCATAAAATGCATTTTTATTGAGGTTCGTAAAATCATTATTTATTTGTTTGCTGTATTTTTAGTTGAAACTGACAGTCAAAAGAAAGCTTCACATAATAACTGTTTAGAAATTTAGCATATACTCCCTTATTATAATCGGATGTTGCCATGTTTATCGTAACTAACAGGTATTTTGTCTTTTTTAAATTATTCAATTGTTTTGCATTATTAGTTGCATTGAGTGAAATATTTGTTGTACTCTTAGTTGGTGTTGTAACAACATCTCCGGCATTTAATTGGCCTCCAATTACAATTTTGCTTGAACCGGTTTTGTAAAGCGAATCAAGCGGTTTGTAAATAGAATCTGCAAAAATAATTTGAAGGTTTATATCTACTGGCAATGTATTTTCAGATATTATTCTGAAAAGCATTGATTCAATTGAGTTTTTGTTTTTCCCATTTTGATTTAGTAAATCAGAAAATGGGGATTTTATTGTGTCAACTGTTCCAAAATTGCCTGCCTTAAACCAAATTGGCAGGTACAAGCGCAAATTTGGGTCAACTTGACTGGTATCGGCCATAAAATTTATAGGTCCTGAATTGCCAGCAGGGTTCGATTTTGAGGATAGGTGAAATTTAATAGTATTCGGCGCCTGTTGGAGGTAACTAAAGAAATTGGTCGTTGAAGGATTAAAAACTAAAGAATCATCAGAAGGATTACCATTCTGGCTTGCTGATAAAATTTGCAGTACGTTCGAATTGTTATAAAATGACACCGGGTAAGTCTTTTTATTTATAATAGAATTTATACTCATGGCATCAATATTAAATTCTATAGGAAGGCCATAGCTGTTTCGAACTGTAAAAGTCAACTGGGGGTCAGCCCATTGGATATTATTTGCCAAACTATGGTTGAGAAATGAGATATTGAGTGAATCTGAAACATTAAGTAAAGTGTTCTGTCCGAGGTAGCCATAGATTTTAAAATACTTAAGATCGTTTACTTTTAACAAAAGGTTTAAAGAACTTGTAGGTTCAACTTCGGTCCCCGGCATAATTTTCATATAATATGAAAGTGACATTAATTGGCAAATCAGACGTTCCTGAACCGAAATTCATTGTATAACCCAATGCATTATTCGGCGTAGAGAAGTTTATATTTTGATTATTATGCGGTATTGGGATCGTATCAGAATATGCCTTCCCATTTTTGGTTATTGATAAAAATGTGAGTGCCAGTTTTCCATTCTGAGAATAAGAAGAGTTGCCTGAGATATTAATTATAAGACTTTTTAATAAAATACTGTCGATTTTTTGATCTGAATTAAAACTAACAGGCAAATTCAATGAAATACTTTTGCTGATAATGCCAGAACCAGGAAAAGTTAACGGCAATGGAATTGGTGGTACATTAATAGGTGCTTGTAAGGGTACAGGAACATTATCCTCTGCAGTGAGGGCTTGAATTTTATGATCGTAAATCAAATAAAGCAGCCCGCTATCTGTTGTGCCGATATATTTTGAACTACCGAGGCTACCGAGGCTATTAAGCAGGTCATTCATGCTTATTGTTGTTGAACCTATGGGCAATGCCAATGATTCATTTAAAGATATTTCTTTGGAAATATTTTTAAGGTCGTATTTATCGTCGAAACAGGAATTCAGCAAAATTGAAATAAGTAATAGAAGTGTGTAGGACATAACTGACCTTTTTCTTTTCAATTCCATTTTAAATGACATATTTTTCATTGTTAATGTATAATTGAGTTTATCCTAATCTCAAAATTTAATAGAGATTGAATAATTAATATTAGATAAAGATAAAACTTTCATTGGAAAATTACCACGATTTTGGAAACCTTTTACAATTTTACAATCATTTCTAGTGTGTTTAAGCTATTGTCAATCTTTAAGCTGGTGACAAAATAATAAACCTATTTGTTTTTAACAAACTGTTTTTTGATTTGTTGAAAATGTAATAATCCAAAATACTTCTTTTAGAGCGTTTAAAAGCAAAATTTTGAATATGCAAGAATATAAACCCCATTAATTTTAATTGGATTTTTTTATTTTGAAGGGCCATTCAATTGAGTTGTATTCTTGGTTGATGCCTCACTATAAAGAAAGCAATTATTATAAAAGAAATGACCATTTCCGGAAACTTGCAGTCCAAAAATTGATTTTGTATTTTTAAATATATTTTTGAAGATTTTCGAATTTTCCAGTGACATGTAATTACTCATAAAATCAGACATTTTTTGAATATTCACAAAAAGTGTCAAATTAGCTTTCGAAATCAATAGTTCATCTGAAGCATATCTAAAAATAGAATCATCCGAAATATTTTTATTATTTATTTCTTCAAGAAAAGAATGAAGGCTTTTTATAGATTCGCCAAAAACAATAAATTCTTTGTAATTACACACAGCAGGGTATTTTCCACAATCAAAAACCTGCCCAAATAATACCACTGGAAGGTTCTTTACAGGCAAATTAATGAATAAAGTTTCCTGCCCTGGCCAAGTTGATAACGGCTTTTTATGGTTTCTTTTTGATTTCTCGATATTATTTTTCTGAATTGAAACTAAAAAATTTCGTGATTCTAAAATATTCTTAGTTTTCATAATACAATAAAAGTCAAAAGTATTTTCCTTTCTTAAACAAATATCCAATGCCACTGAATGGTTCATGATATTTAAAAGGTCTTCATCGATTTTGCTACCGATTGATTGCCTTAAGATTTTTAGGTTTGTGTAAAGTTTATTATCGTTATGAACTTTTTCGTAGAATTCAGTACGATAATTATAAGAATCTTTTAATTCGTTAACTCCGTAGAATGCAGTCGATGTCGGCAGTGCTTTATAAATGTAACTTTCAACCGGTTGCTCATTTTTCAAAGTTTTTATCCATAATTGTTTTTTCTCAATATTAATTGAAAAACCATGCAAGGACATATAATTTCTTTCAATATTGAAATCAAGTGCAGCCCAACCTTTGAAATTGAGAACTTTTCTGATACTGCTCATGCATGCAGGTTTCAGCAATTCAGCAATCAAATTTGGCAATTGTTGAAGGTTAATAAACAAACTGCCGGTTACATTTTTCCCTGTTGAATTGAAAACTTGTTTAAAACTTGTATCATTGGCAAGTGAATAGCCATTATTGAGCTGTTTAAAAGATTCAGCAATATTTTTACTGTTATTTCCTAATACCAGGAGGCCATTTTCATAAAAATAAAATATAGAAGTTATTTTTTGTTTTTTTGATTTGTCAATTTTATCCAGTGTTTTTTTCTTGTTGATATTAATAAACTTATACCCCTTTTTATTGAAATAATCTGATAGCCCGGCTAATAATTGTTGAGTAGAATTTTTATTATTTATTGAAAAATAAACTTGTATTCCGATTGCAGCCTTGTTGTTATAATGCAAAGAAAAATATAATGCAGAATCATTAATAGTTCTTCTTAAAAATGAGTTTTCATTGAGAAAACTATCGATTGTGGTCTTAAAATTTGTAAAGCAATTCCCCAATTTTTCCTTGTCCAGATTTTCAAAAAAAGTATTTTCAGAAATTAATGAAAGAATTTGATGAATCTCATTGGTTTTTAGTATAATGGCAGAATTAACCGGAATTGCAGTAATTGCTTGCCTGCCCTGTATTGCAGGTCTGTGCAGCAACACAATTGCAGCTGCAATAATTAAAATTGTTGCAACAATTATTACAATAATTATTTTCGTTTTCAACTTTTAAGTATTAAACTAAATTATTCAGAGAAAGTTTTTTAAAAACCTGTTAATATAAGTCATATCTTTATTCTTTGTTATAACTTGGAAACTCCACCTGAAACTATAAATTTCATAGCTTCGGCAGGATGAATATCTAAAGGTGTAACCTGGTCACGGGGAACTATAAACAATTCACCTGAAAAATTATAAGAATGTGGAAAATATACAGCCACTTTATCTTTTAAATTGAGTTCTGAAAGATCTGTAGCAGTGAGAAAACCGATTTTTTCTAAATCTGAAATTTTATTGACTTTTACCAATACAGGTTGAGTAAATTTTTTTTCTTTCCCGACAAAGGCAGATAAAAAATCTCGGATAGATGTGTACACTACCTGAATTATCGGAGCCTTGGCAAGCATTTTCTCAAGAATTACCTTCATAGGTTTTGAAACCAATCTTTGTCCAAAGTAACCCGTCAAAGCAATAAAAATGAAAAGTATAACAAGACCCAGGCCGGGAATTTTGTAAGGCAGAAATCTTTGGACAAGTCCGTCAACGAACCCAAACACTTTGTAAATAATATAAAAAGTCACTCCAAACGGGGCAATGTAAAGTAATCCTTGCAGAAAGTAATCAAATACTTTTTTAGATATCTTTTTTAACTGATTATTCATGGTAATATTCATTTTCGATTATTAAACGTAATTTCTTTGGCAATTTAGCGACTATTTGCCAGTATGAGTGATCAATCCATTCTTTTAAAAGTTTATCTGGTACTGAACCATCAATATATACAGTATTCCAATGGGTTTTATTCATGTGGTAACCTGGAACCACGCATGGGTATCTTTCCCTTAATTCGAGAGCTAATTCAGGATCGCATTTAAGGTTAATGCTTAAATCGCCATTGAGGTTAACAAGAGCGAAAATCTTATTGCAAACTTTAAATACCAATGTTTCTTCATCAAATGGAAAACTATCGTTCGTCTCAAAAAGTGAAAGGCAATATTCCCTGAGTTTTTCAATATCCATATCTATTTAACTTTTGGATAAAAAGCATTTTCAATGTGCTCAATTTCATAATTATCGAATTTATATATGATAGTGATAATATCAAATCTGACATCTAAATTTACATTATGTTTATCAATAAATGCATTGGCAGCATCAATTATTAAACGCTGTTTTTTTAAATTCACTGCTTCAATAGGAGAAATAAGGCTTCCGAATGTACGAGCTTTAACTTCAACAATAATGAGTTCGTTTTTTGAAGCCGCAATTATATCAATTTCTTTATGAAAATATCTCCAATTACGAAATAGTATTTTATATCCTTTTTTTTCCAGATAAGCTGAGGCTATTTCTTCGCCACTATCGCCTTTTTTCTTGTTTTCATGCATTCGCTAAACTATTATAACTGTAGATCAAATTTTCTTAAATAAACCTTAAAAATCAAAGTGAAAATTAACACTTTTATCTATTAAAATTAGCATTTAGTCAATGACCTTGTTAATTTCGTAAAATATTTGCAACCTAAATCACTGAAAAACCGTAAGATGTAATAAAAATGAATTAACATTACAAAAATTTTGGAAGGGATAGAAGATGAGAAGACTTTTTTTTCTGCCATTGCTTTTTATTTTTACTTTTACATGTAATGCAGGTGGTTTTGAGGGCAGCATTATTTTAGTAAAAGAATCTTGTTATGACACGTCTTTTTTTACGTATTATGTTTCGGACGGCAAAATTCGGATAGAGGAACTTGATTCGAAGAAATCACTCCAGAACATTTATCTTATTAATACAAATACCGAAGAAGTATTTATAGTCGATCCTGCTAAAAAACTTTACACAAAGTTGAAAAAGAAAAGTCAGGTTGATAGTGAAGAAAAACAGTACACAATTTTAAAATCAACGAATTACAAATTGATTAACGACGTTAAATGTTATCAGTGGCGTGTTAAATGCAAAGAGAAGAATACAGAAATATCATATTGGGTAACCCAGAATGATTTTGTTTTCTTCGAGAAAATGGTTAAAATACTTAACCAGACTGAGAGAAGTTGGGAGTTTTTTACCCATATTCCACAAAATCAGGGTTTCTTCCCCATGTTAAGTGTTGAAAGAAATTTGGTTAGAGATGAAAAAATGCGTACTTCCGTGTTACAAATAAACCGCAAACCTGTTGATTCTTCGATGTTTCGTATACCTAATGGGTATAAGTTGTTTGCAATATAAGGAACATTTTAACAGTATTAAAGATAACCCTTTTAGACAGGAAACTAAAAGGGTTTCTTATTTTATTCCGGTTTAAAAAATGATTATTCTTTGATTTTGGAAAATTTCAAGACGGCTTTTTTATCTTTGTTTTTAAATGTTTAAGTATGACAAAAAGAAAAAATTTTTTTGTGAAATCACATGGTCTTGGCAATGAATATGTAGTTTTCGACAGTTTGGAAATCAATTTCCCAATCAACGAAGACTCAATTAAACGTATTTGTAATATACATTATGGTATTGGTTCTGACGGAATTTTATTGTTGGTACCTTCCTCGAAAGCAGATTTCGGGTTTCGGGTTTTCAACCCGGATGCTTCAGAAGCAGAAAAAAGCGGTAATGGATTGCGTATTTTCTGTAAGTTTTTATTCGATTACAAATACACTGATAAAAAACAATTCTCGGTAGAAACCAAAGGAGGTGTAATTCAGGCATTAATCAATGAAACCCATAATGGTAAGGCATCTTTGATAACAATCGATTTGGGTAGGGTCTCTTTTAAATGCAGTGAAATACCTGTTAATCTGGATCAGGATGAGTGTATCGATTTCCCGTTAAAAATAGAAGATAAAATTTTCAATATTAATTGTGTTTCAGTCGGAAACCCACATTGTATGGTAATCTGCGATAAGCTTGATGAAAAAGAAGTTTTAAAATATGGACCTTCTATTGAAAACCATCCAATTTTTCCAAATCGTACCAATGTTCAGTTTGTGAAAGTGATATCTGACAAAGAAGTTGAAATTCTGATTTGGGAACGTGGAGCAGGGTTTACGATGGCTTCAGGAAGTTCTTCAAGTGCAGTAGCTAGCATGATGCTAAAAAAAAGTTTGACAGGGAACGATGTGACAATAAAAATGCCAGGCGGAAATATAAAAATTAATATCGACAAAAATTGGGAAATAAAACTTTGTGGAGAAGTAAGGCAAATTGCTGAAGGATATTTAGATTCAGAATTGTTGGAAGATATAAAACCGAGTAATGAATAAGGTGTTGTTAACAAAGAATTATAAGGAACTAAATTAATTGAACCGATCGAATTATTTTGGAATGGCTGATATAAAAAGCTATTCGCAATAAGCTGGTAACTCAGGATTATTCAACCGTTCAACAATTATTTCAATTTGATCTGTTGTTAGTCTTTCAATTGATAAATCAGGGATATCATTTAAATCGAAAAAATTCACATCGAGAGTTTCATCACCACTTTTTGTTTCTCCATCAATAATTTCACAAAGTATAAACATTTTGTAAGAATAAAATGGCGTAGGAGGGTGAGGATGGCATTTTTTATCCATCACTGCCAAAAGCCTTATAGGTTTTACCACTAATCCAGCTTCTTCAAAGGTTTCTTTAACAGCTACCTCGAAAGGAGTATAGCCAATATCTGCCCACCCGCCAGGAATAGTCCATTTTCCATCAGCCTTCTCTTTTACCATCAACAATTGATTGTTCTTAAAAATTACTGCACGGACATCAACTTTTGGAGTTATGTAACCATTATCGCCACTAAATAAATCTTTAACTATTTCAGGAGAAAGGTTCGAATAACGTGTAATCAATTCATTGCTA
>CAVSGB010000201.1:0-6948 GCA_963726845.1 uncultured Bacteroidota bacterium
AGCGACTTATACGAGAAACCAGGCAAAAACCAGCATGCATTTTGTACTGATATAAATAACGAAGGCGATGTCCGTGTCCTTTGTAATATGAAATCGAATGCATACTGGATGAATACCATGTTGCATGAGTTTGGACATGCTGCGTATCAAAAATATATCGATCGTAAGTTGCCCTATACATTGCGCCAGCCAGCCCACACTTTTACTACGGAAGGTATTGCATTGATGTTTGGAAGGTTTAACAGGAATGCACAATGGCTACAAGACAATGTAGGAATCAGTGACCAGGAAAAAATGAAAATTGCTGATGCATGTTTCAAATCACTTCGCCTCGAACAACTTGTCTTCAGCCGTTGGGCACAGGTTATGTACCATTTTGAAAAAAGTATGTACGAAAATCCTGATCAGGATTTAAATAAACTCTGGTGGACAATTGTTGAGAAATACCAAATGATAAAAATGCCTGAAGGCCGTAACTCACCAGACTGGGCTTCTAAAATTCATATTGCAACTTCACCATGTTATTATCACAACTACTTACTGGGCGAATTATTTGCTTCTCAGTTGCATTATTATATTTGCAGCCATGTGCTAAAGGATACAGTGAATTACAACATGGTAAGCTATTTCAACAAACCGGAAGTAGGACAATATCTGAAAGAAAAAGTTTATGGCCCCGGTATGCTATATTACTGGAACGACATGATTGAACGCGCGACAGGTGAAAAGCTGACTGCGAAATATTATGCAAAACAATTTGTAGAATAAGTTTTCTAATCTGGTTTCCGGAATTCGGATCTCGGAAACCGGAATTCAACTCATTAACGAATTCTGTCCATAGACTTAACTAATTTTTCGTCTTTTTTAATTGCGGAAACAGCAAGGAAAGAAAGAACAGTAGAAATTACTGGTAATACAGCCTGCCAATTTAAACTGGTAACAGAAATATGGAAGTTGAATTTCACAATTTTTAACTCATAATAAAAACTAATCAATATCAATAAGTTAAAAATAATAAGCAGCCTGCATAATTTAATTTGCTCTTTGCGGTTTTTAAAATAAAAAACAGAGATAACTGATGTTGCAAGTGTCAGTAGAATTATGCAATCCATCAGATAACATCTGTGCTTAACTAACCAAATATTATCGACAAATTGCGAAATGCCATTAAAACTTAATTGAAAGTAATGCGCTGCTGAATCAGTAAATACAGCTATTGGAAAAAAAAGTAAAATAATAGTAGCTATCGCAGCAAAAGTTAAATAAACTGTTTGAACTCTTTGTATCATTAATTTGTTTTTATGCAAAATTAAAAAAATATTCTGCTCACATAACTTAAAAATGGAAGCAGCTTTAAAAAATAATTAAATTTGAGCAGGTTAAACAGATATTAATAAACAATTTCTTTGGAACAAATAATCACTCATAAAGAATTAGATACATTGATCAGCCTTTTGGATGATAATGAAGTGTGGCCTGATGTCGCTGACAGAATTCTTGATTTAGGCCTTTCTGTCGTCCCTAATCTCGAGAAAACCTGGGAGAAAACACAAAACATCAGGTTACAGGAACGTTTGGAAAATATAATTCAGGAAGTTCAGTTCCGAAATGTTTGCCACGATCTTATAAATTGGGATTTAATGGGAGGCAAAGATTTATTGAATGCAGCTTGTATAATTGCAAGAATTCAATATCCTGAATTAAAAATTGAAACTTTATTTGATTCTGTATCCAATATTCATCAGAATTTCTGGGCTGAAATAAATGATGACCAGACTGCTTATGAAAAAGTAAAAATCATTAACCATGAATTTTATGATGTTCAGAAGTTTTCTGGAAATTACAGCAATTATTTTGCCCCTCAAAACAATTTTGTAAATAAAGTTATTGAGACTCACAAAGGGAATCCTATAACTCTTGGAATAATTTATTTGACCATAGCTAAATACCTTGAATTACCGATCTATGGCATCAACCTACCAAAAAATTTTATACTTGCATATAGAAATTTAAATGCAAAAAAACGTGAAGACAGCATTCTTTTTTACATCAATCCTTATAATAAAGGTATTATTTTAAGTAAAACTGAGATTGAACATTTTTTATATCAGCAGCAAATAAATTATGATGATTCATATTTTTATCCTTGCAGCAATTATAATATTATAGAAAGATTATTGCGCAACCTTATTTACTCTTATGAAACAACCGGGCAATTGGAAAAGATTCAGAAATTACATCAATTGCTTAATATCCTAAAACGAAAATGAGTTTTTAAAAAGTAATTTTAAAAACTAAGGCGCAAAGACGTTAAAAATTATTATGAAATGAATACTTTGCGGCATCGCACCTTAGTGTTTAAATATTTGGCTATTTTGCAAAACTAACTGCCCTTGTCTCCCTGATAACAGTTATTTTAACCTGGCCGGGATAAGTCATTTCATCCTGGATTTTTTTGGCGATATCAAATGAAAGGTTTTCAGCATCTTTATCCGAAACTTTCTCGCTGCCCACAATTACACGCAATTCCCTTCCGGCTTGTATTGCATAAGTTTTAGAAACACCTGGATAAGATAATGCAAGTGCTTCAAGGTTTTTCAAACGTTTAATATACGCATCAACAACCTCGCGGCGTGCGCCAGGCCTTGCGCCCGATATTGCATCGCAAACCTGAACAATTGGCGCAATCAAAGTTGTCATTTCTATCTCATCATGGTGGGAACCGATGGCATTACAAATCTCTGGTTTCTCTTTATATTTTTCTGCCAGTTTCATTCCAAGTATAGCATGTGGCAATTCGGGTTCATCGTCGGGAACTTTTCCTATATCGTGCAACAAACCTGCTCGTTTGGCTAGTTTAGAATTTAAACCAAGTTCGGCGGCCATTATTGCACAAAGGTTAGCTACTTCCCGTGAATGTTGGAGCAAATTCTGCCCATAAGAAGAACGGTATTTCATTTTACCGATAATACGGATAAGTTCCGGATGAAGTCCATGAATCCCAAGATCGATGGTTGTCCTTTTACCAACTTCAATCATTTCTTCCTCAACCTGTTTCTGCGTTTTATTAACAATTTCCTCAATACGTGCCGGATGAATCCTGCCATCAGTTACCAACTGGTGTAATGACAACCGCGCAACTTCCCTTCGTACTGGATCGAAGGCAGAAAGAATAATTGCTTCTGGCGTGTCGTCAACAATAATTTCCACGCCTGTTGCAGCTTCAAGCGCACGTATATTTCGGCCTTCACGGCCTATTATACGACCCTTCATTTCGTCGTTTTCAATATGGAAAACAGTAACCGAATTTTCAATTGCAGCTTCAGTTGCAACACGCTGTAAGGTATTAACAATAATACGTTTGGCTTCCTTACCTGCAGTAAGTTTGGCTTCGTCCATGATATCATTAACATAGGACATTGCCTGTGTCTTGGCTTCTTCCTTTAATGATTCAACAAGTTGCGATTTGGCATCAGCTGCCGACAACCCTGAAATAGCTTCAAGTTGTTCAATCCGTTGTTTATGGAAACGCTCAAGCTCATCCTGTTTTTTTTCAACTATTTCAACTTGCACCATAAGGTTTTCTTTCAAGCTATCCAGCTCTTTCTTCTGTCGCTGCGTCTCTTCTAATTTCTGATTAATTATCTGTTCTTTTTGTTTAATCCTGTTTTCAGCCTGAACAACTTTGCTGTTCCTTTCATTGATCACTTTTTCGTGTTCGCTTTTCAATTGCAGAAACCTTTCTTTAGCCTGCAACATTTTTTCTTTTTTAATCACTTCGGCTTCAGCCTCAGCATCGGTTATTATTGAATCCCGATGCTTTCTAAGGACAAATTGAAATAAAATATATCCCAATGCCCCTCACCTACCAAACATCCTGCGCCAGTAATAGCTGCAGTAATAATTGTGGGCGAAAGAATTATGAATAATAATATCGTCATAAGAAATAGAATTAATTAGTAAATAAATATAATTGAATTGAGTTGCCTTTATTTAGGTCAATTTAATTGTCGGCAACAGCAAATAACCTCATCATTATTAATTTAATAAAAGAACAAAAAAAACCCGCACCGATTTCTTCAATGAGGGTAAGAAACCCCAAAAAGCACGTTAGAGATGCCAGCAATTCTCGGACTTCCACTGTTCGCCGAAGCGAATCCCGACAAGTCGGGATGAGGCCTGTCCTGCAATTACTGAGCGTTACTCAAATAAGTATTCAATGTTGAGTTTCACGCCATTTGAAGAAACAATGCGGGCTATATTATTGTTTATTTTAAAGAACTTTTACTCTTTCCTCAGAAATTCTTCCAATTCATTATTTATCTCAGCAAGACTTTCTATAAGTGGCTGTTCATTAATCTGGTTTTCAAATTCCAGGTTTTTAATCACGAATTGCAAAGCTGCCATAGCCAGAAAATCCTGGGTGTCTTTGTCAGTATAACGTTGCTTATACTGCGATACCCTTTCATTTATTAATTTAGCCGCTTTCCTAATCTTTTCTTCATCCTTACTTTCAATTTTCAAAGGATAGTACCTGTCAACCAAATTTACCTTTATAGATAATTTATCTTCCATCAGGTTTTATCTGTTCAAAAGAGCAATACATTTATCAATCTCCCGCACCATACTGTTTACTTTTACTTTGGCCTCAAGCATATCGCCATTACTTCCGCTCAGCGTTTTAGCCAATTTCAAAGTATTTAACTTTACTTCCAATGATTGAATTTCAACTTCTTTGACCTGAAACTTCTTTGATAAGTTATTTTTTTCTTCATTAAGCAAGCTACACGCCTCTTTTTCCTTCTCATACAGTGTTTTTAACCGTTTGATATTATCGTGCAAACTCCTGATTAATTCATCTTTATCGTTTGTCATTGGCAGCAAATATTCTACTCACAAATATAATACAGGCTTTAATCAATTAAAATATTTTGAGGTTTATTTTTTGTTTTTTAAATTCCGGCAATTAGCTTTACAGGCAGATTTTATCTTTTACAGGCTTTTATACAATATGAATTTATTTTTTATTGACTGTAAATTCACAAGTTTAAGCCTTTGCTAAATTAAATTCAATTTACAAAATTAATGCCTTTACTATATTACAAATCACGCCAAATAAGTCTTTTTGCTTTAATGGTATTTTTTTATTTTCACTGTTTTTTTTGTGATGCCCAGGACAGCTCAGAATTTCATTACACCCCGCCATTGGATATACCATTAATGTTGACGGGAAATTTTGGCGATATCAGAAATGGCAGCTTTCATTTTGGCATTGATTTTAGAACAGAAGAACAGGAAGGGTTTCCGGTATTTTCAGTTGCAGATGGTTACATTGCCAGAATAAAAATAGAACCAGGCGGCTATGGCAGGGCAATTTATGTTAACCACCCGAATGGCGTAACCTCTGTGTATGCCCACCTTAAAGCATTGAATGATACTTTGACTAAATTTATGAAAAAACAACAATATTTAAGGGAATCATTTTTTATTGATTTTGAATTTACTCCGAATCAATTTCCAGTCAAGCAATGCGATACACTCGGGTTCTCGGGGAACGCCGGATTATCGACCGGGCCTCACCTCCACTTCGAATTTCGGGATACTAAAACACAAGATCCTTTAAATTGTCTGATTTCTGATTTTCCAGTTGTCGATACGCTGAAGCCAATAATAAAAAAATTATGGATATATCAGGTCCCGGGATACTTTTCAGAAGAAAATTTAATTAAAAAGAGCTACGAGCTTATAGGACATAACGGCAATTATTTTTTAAAACAAGATAAAATTATTCAATTGCCTAAATATGCAGGTTTTGGAGTTGAAGCTTATGATTTCATTACTGACACAATAAGAAAATTATCATTCTATTCTATTAAAATGTATGTCGATTCTGAACTTTGGTTCAATACAACATTCGATGAAATGTCATTCGATCAGGTTGGTTTAGTAAATTCATGTATCGATATTGAACAAAAAAAACTTGATAATAAAAACGTTTACCTGCAATTTCTTTGGCCAAACCAGGAGACAATACGAAACTAAAAACGAAGAACAGAGCCAACATCAATATTCCCAAGCTGATTGAGTTTCATCGCGGACAAAAGGGGTTGATGACCCTGACTGCCGTTCGCCCTCCGGCGTGTTTCGGTCAAATGATTTTGGATGATGGCAAAGTGACGGAATTCAAAGAGAATCCTCAAATCGGCGAAGGCTGGATCAATGGCGGCTTCTTCGTTCTCCAACCGGAAGTAGTTGATCACATTGATGGTGATCAAACTGCATGGAAATTCGAATTGGCTGGAAAAGATCTGGGGGGACGGTCAATTAGCCGCCTATCAGCGAAAAGTATGTGACGTTAATGTGCTTGAAAAGTTCTGGGCGGGAAGGCAACGCATCTCAACGTCGGCGAAGAAATGGGCGTCGTGCCGATCGACATCGTGAACTCCATTGCTGGCGAAACCGGCCTGCCCGGCAAAGTTGTGGGCAAAGTGGACATCCGCGAGCGGCATTCGTTTGTGGACGTTGCCGCCGAACACGCCAACGCCATTCTCGCCAAGCTTAACCGTGCGGAAATCAAAGGCAACAAGGTGAAAATTAAAACGGCGTGAACGGCTCCGGCGAAATCATTTTGGCTTTTCGCCGTAATTGATGGCCATCGCGCCGCCGAGCAGATTGATGACGCGGACGTTGGCGAGTTTCAGAGCGCGCATTTTTTCGGCGACAGCCAGTTGCGCAGGATAATGTTTCAGCGATTCCAAAATGTAGGCGTAAGCGGACGCATTTCCACAAAACAGTCAGGCCGATGAGCGGCACGGAGCATTTCAAATGCGTGAAATAAATTTTGCGCCAGAGCGGATTTCCCGGCTTGCCGAAATCCAGCACGATCAACCGCGCGCCCGGCCTGGCGACGCGGAGCAAGCAATACGTCGGTGCCAGGTAGTGAAGATA
>CAVSGB010000202.1:0-11252 GCA_963726845.1 uncultured Bacteroidota bacterium
TACTTATTTGGCTACTGATTTTTACAAATATCTTTCGCCTTTCGGTTCAATTCAACACATTGATTGTCTTGCTTCATGAAAGAGTTGATAATCGCTTCAACCTTTCTATTAGCTGCTTCTATATTTTCTTGTGTATTAAATATATCTTTTATATCCACCATATTATCTGTTGCGCTTAACAATTCCAATAAACCTTCTATTTTATGCTCATAACTGAGTGCACAGAATGGAACAGATTGATTAATCGAGAATACCACAGTATGATACCTTGCTCCAATAACAAACTCAGCTCGGTTAATGATTGCCTGCTGAATGTCAGATCCATAAATATCGTCTATCACAATGATTTTATCACTCTTATAAGTATTCTTTAGTTCCCGAAAATATTCCACATCGTTACCTGTAGGATTGTTGAATGTTTGAGGCACTAAGACAATGCTCAAATCCGGATATTTTTTATCTATGTAAGATATTATATTTAAATAAAATCTTTTAATATGGCTTGCATCGGTATTTTTGTAATAATAGTGCCAATTCAAACTGTTAGGGACAAAAACTATATACTTTCTATCTGTAAGTTTTTCTTGTATCTCTGTTGGAATTTGCATATTCGTGTCGTCCATGAATGCCGCATCCGTAGTAGATTGGTAGTTAATTTGTAATGTTTCCGCCAACAGTTGACTTTTTTTATCACGAAGCGATATATAGTCGAAACTTTTTAATAATTCAACACTAGTCTTCTTGAAAACTTTCTTCATTGTGTCATCATCTGAAAATGGCCCAATGGAACGGCAGAAGTAAACAATCTTTTTTTTGTAATATTTTGCTATGGCTAAGTTGGTAACATGCGACCAATTCATAAACCCGCCCATGCAAATGCCACCAGGCGCACATACGACTATGTCTGCCCATCTTACGTATGAAATCATTTTGCGTGTAATAGGATGCAATCCCCACAAGAAATATAGAGATGGAATGCCATGAATATACTGTTCAAAAAAACGAAAAACTCTATAAGAAGCGTTGAAATTTACATACTCATTATTTTTATGCACTACTTTTATTTGGTTTATAGTATCTTGGTTTTGGTTGGAATAAATTACTTTCACATATACTGTAGGGCATGTTTTATTAATTTCCCTAATAAGTGCTCTGTGAGCTGCTTCATCTCCTCTATTGCCGATAGGTTGGTTTATAATAATGACATTCATTTTGAATATATTTGATTATTTCTTAATAATGTTTTTCACGGCTTTCGCAATGCTTTCGCCAAGCATGTTTTTCACCGTTTGTTTAAGTTTGTCTTTTGATGTCATTTCTATATGGTTGACGGAAAATAGTGCCTCATTTTCATCGGAAACTTCCGTGAATACTTCAAAAATAATTGGCTTTGATGTTATTTCAGGAGCTATAAAACGCTCATACACTTTTTCAAACTTTTCTTTATTGGAAGCTGTCAAATACTCATAGCCTAAATCTTCTGCATAATGTTTCACCAGGTTGTGCGACTTGTTACCAAAATGACCAGCAGCAGAAATATATTTATCAGTTTCCTCGCCAAAATTACTACTGTATTGAGTATAAAGACGAAATTCATTTCCAAGCCCATTGTTGATAAGTAAAATTCGGATGTTGTTACCTACATGGCGATTTCCTAAAACATTTATATCGTAGAAAAAGGACAAGTCGCCTACGATACCAAAAAATAATTTTTCGGGGTGAACTAATGAGGCCCCTAAAAGAGAAGACAAGTTTCCATCAATGCCAAATCCCCCTTCATTGCTATTTGCAACTATAGTTATGGGTATCCCGAAGAAGGTCCGATGCTCGCAAAGAACTTAAAATACCCAGATGAAGAATTGATCCAACAGGCAATTTTTTATTTAGTTTTGATGCTATCCATATATTTGAAAAAGGAATCTCAGGAATGGCATTCATAATTCTTTCATATGAATCGCGACAATTTAAAAAATAACTATTCTCCACTTTGCAGTTCTCCTCGGCATAGTGTTCAAAGAAATACTGTTCGGGCATTTCGAAAATGTAAGTTAATTTACGCAATTTATCCCTGATTTCGCCGTCTTCGTTCACTCGCCACACTTCTTTTGTTTGGCTAAAAGAATCAATGAATGCACTGACTTCGCCAATATGTATTAATAAATCGGGACATTTATTTTCATCTATAACAGGTTGATTGGCAACTAAGGTGTAAAACACGCCATAATTCCCTTTATAATTACTGCAAGGTTCACAAAACACAACAGCATTATGGGTTGAACAAAACTTGTCTACTGCATTGGTTTGTGTTTTAGTCCATTTGGCATGAGTTCCAACATAAATAGCAATTTTTTTCTGGTTTAATTCAGGAAAGCTGCCATTAAAAAAAATACGGTTTATCTTTCTTACATTGGGCAATTCTTTAATTGAGTAATCTCTGCTATAAGTTGTAGTAAGGTTGATATGTACAGGGCCTCCTCCATGACGTGTCAATTCCAAAATAGCCTTGTTGGTTTTAATTATACAATCCCAAGCATCCGTCTCATCTTTTATCGTTTGTAAATACACGCTATATTTCACAGCATCTTTCGGTTGAATACTTCTATCTAATACCTGATCCCATAAATGACCTATTAAAGATTCGTCCTTTGAAGATGTTATAGCCAAAATGGAAAGTTTACGATAGTAAGCTTCTGTTAAGCCGGGAAAATAGTTGCGAGAAGCTGTTGCACCTGTACATGTTAAAACCACGGGTTCCCCGGATTCTGCAGAAAGGCCACATGCAATGTAGGCTGCAGAACGTTCATCAACACAAGAGTATATTTCAAAAAAAGCATCTCGTTGCAAACTTGCAACGATAGTTGCATTCGCTGAACCTGGTGAAGCTATTACTTTCCGAATATTATGTGCCTTTAGTAAAGCTATAACAATTAAAACATTTCGTTCATTTGTATAGTATAATTTCATAGTCATTTCTTTATTTTAGAATTTTGGTTTGTGTATGCGCAGTCTGTTTTTTATAATTCAATCCTACGTTTACTTGGGAATTAATTTTATTGTAAAACAAAGTTGATATAACACAAAATATAATTCCCAAAAGGGGAAAAAGAAATATCTTTACTAGTCTATTTGAAGGCGGCATATCATTCATTGAAAAAAGCGAAAAGTATAACATTTGGGATAAAAATAATTCCCAAGAATTTTTTCCCATCCATAGCAAAATACTTTTTATCCACATTGGAAGTTTTTGCGTGTACTTATATAAAATAAAAAAAAAGAATCCTGTATAAAAGTACATTGGCCAATGAACTCCATTCCATGCAAATGATTTTGTTGTATAAAACCATGGTTGTAGATTTAATATCTGATATCGATGAATTATACAATATATACCACCCAAAAGAATTAATGGATAGAATTTCTTTAATGTAAACTTATTTTCCACCAATAAGTAGGCTATATAAATGATAAAAATATATTTACCAACAAACAATCGCCATATTGGATCAGCTATTTCCTTAAATGTATTGTTAGTAAATAGTAGAGTGAATAATATTTCTATAATTACGGAGACGATAATTAACAAGATCCCCCCCCACCTCATTTTCACTAGCGTATAAATAAACGGAAATAATAACCAAAATTGAAAATAGAGCCATGGATAATAAGATCCCATTCCATTGCCTCCGCCTAAAAGGAACGAAGCCAAATTAAAATCATTTTTCATAAATGAAACACAAACAATTATTAGTTCAAAAAGGAAAAACGGAATAAAAATGCGTTTTATGAATTTGAGGAAATTACTCTTCTTAAAATAATCCTTTTTTGTCAGCTTTTCCATTTTTAGAAAAGCTAAATATGCACTAACCATCAAAAATAAAGGTACGGCCTGCTCTATATGTAATATACTACCAATACGTAAGCTGTATATCATTATGGAATGGAAAAGGATTACCATTAATATAGCAACACCTTTTATATAGTCAATTGCTGGGTCTTGATTCATTGATTGATTATTTATGAATGTCTGACAATTAAATATTTTATTTTATTCTTGATCCCCTGTATTTCTTTTAAAGAAGTGTGTTCATTCGTTTGCCTGTCTTTCAATGCCTCTATTTTCCAATTAATATTATTAAACTTAGGATTTTTTAAAAATGCCTCTAAACAACTTTTTAATCCTTCCTCTATTCGAACAAAGTGGTTTGTATTTATATACTGTGCAATTTTAGAATTGTCAAATTGTCTATTGTAAAATCTATCGTATAATATTTGGTATTTTTCTGTATGATATTTATAAAACCTATCGAAGTTTTGCAGTGTTACTTTGGGTTTATATCCTAAGTGTTTCTCTAGTACTTCTAAATAAATGGTTAATATATCATTCCAAGTATTAGAGAATATTGTTGTTATGTGAAAAATATCTCCAAATGCTTTTGAGTTTCCAATAATGGACATTATTCCTTTCGAAACATCTAACCCATAAGTCATGGTTGTTATCTTTGAATTAATCTCATTTGAAAAAACAATTGTTCTTCCATGCAAAGCCCTGTAAAGCCATTCTTCTTTTTCTAAAACTCCTAGTTGTAACCTGTTTTCACTGTAAGTAATGTATGGACGAATTATTGTCCAATTATTTTGACAAGAATTTTTCAGGATATCTTCTTGTCTGGCTTTTGTTAGGGAATACTCTTCTGTTAAAAGAAACTCCTTATCCTGTGAAACATCAAGCAAACGAGACGAATTTTCAGTAATGTGTTGTTCCGAGTTGGCATAAACCCGAGCTGAACTTAAAAAAATATATTGAGATGTAGCATCAAGTAAGAGATTTACCCGTTCTTTAAAATCAGAAATTGAGTAGAACCATAAAATCTACAATAGCATCCCAATGTACAAGTAAATTCGTTTTAAGAAATTCTATATCATGCGCATCACCTTGTACATATTTTACTTTTTCTTCAGATTTTTTGTAATTTCGGGTTGTTACAACTATATCAATATCATTATCGGAAAGGAGTTGTACCAAATGTGCTCCCATTGCCCCTGTTCCTCCTAAAACTAATACTTTCATATTAACAATTAAAATATCTTATGAATTTGGGTTATAATTATAGTCAGCACTTTTTCGCGCAACTGCTTATCTAAACCCAGAAAATACATGCTTATGCAAGTAATTATGATACTCGTTAGTACCGATATACATGCAAGAACCAATCCTTTAGGCAGAATAAAATGTATAGCAAATGAAGGTATAGCCGAAAATAGTATTACTATTAAAATTGGGATTACCACTTGTTTGAGATATGGCCTTAAAGACAACCCAATTAACATCCTTACAATCAGCAAACGAACAACAAACATAACTAAGTTAGCTACTATCGCAATTATAAAAACCGAATAGGCAGCGGCTCCCATTTTCAAAACGATCCATGATGCAACGAAAATAGCTATCTGAATACATCCAAGCGTAAACTCATAAAACTTCATCTTACCCGGTGCACGGGCAGCTGTGGTTATCGGTAAACTAATGGAATTTATTAATACTTCTACCAGAGCCAAACGTATAAATAATACAGCTTCGGGAGGAGGATTTTTTAGCCATACGGATAATATGGTATCCATCTCAAGAAAAAACGGTAATGCAAAAACCCACATCAGGAAAAAAGTAATTTTCGATCCATTAAATATCAACGAAAACATTTGCTTTTTATCATCTTTGGCGTACGATTTTATAATCGGCGGGTAGAGGCCGGTATTAAAATTATTGGAAAATACATTGATTTGACTTGTAATATTAACCGCTATTGCCCTTGCAGCTACTATAACAGGATTAAATACCTGATTCAAAAGAATGGTAACCGATTGATTCCTCGCTACAGTTGTAATCTGCCCAAATAGCGTCCAACCCGTAAATCCTACAATTTCATGCAACAACCCCTTATCCCAATAAAATTTACGAAACTGACATTCACTGTATTTTCGAATACAAATAACTAAATAAATAAAAGTGGTAATAACGGATACTGCAAAAATTAATATCCCATACAATTCAAGTTTATCCCACGGAAGATGCACAAGTAAAAACACTACACCCAATTTCATCAATACTTCAACTATAGACACGTAAGCATAGATTTGCATATCTTCGTGTGCTATAATAATAGCCATAAAAGGTGTTGAAAAAATTGTTGCAATAAACATGAATACCGAAAAATGATATATATAGCGCGCAGCTTCAAACCTTTCAGGGGGCACCCGCAACTGTTCATTCACAAACCACAAACCGACTGTTTCGAGTAATATCAAAACAACTATAGCAATCGCTCCATAAATAATCAAGTTTACAGTAAATGTTTTTTTTAATCTTTCATGATTACCTTGCCCTAATGCAAACGAAAAAAAACGTTGTGTTGCCGAAGCCATCGTACCGCTAAAAAATGAAAAAAACGACACAATTCCACCCACAACACTGTAAATTCCATAATCCTTAACACCAAGTGTGCTCAATACTACACGTACTGTATATAGACTAACCAATAGAATCAGTATCTGTCTAAAATACAACATCAGGGTATTTTTTGCTATTCGTTTGTTGTTATCTGATGGCATTTAAATCTAAAATATTATAAGCAAAATTTCTTATGAAGAAATATACATTTTCGCATTGACTAGTTATTTGATATTTTTAGCAAACGCTTTTAACAATACTTTTTTACGATCTGTATTTTCTATTGCCTTTTTGGCTGGCTCTTCTTTACTTTTTCCATTTTCATACTCAACGTCCCACCATTCCATTCGCGGTAGGCATGGTATGTCCAGTCCCATCCATATTCTTCAAAAATATCAATGCAATCGCTTAAGTATTGTGCGGCGCCCGGAGCCCAGCGTATGGCGCTAAACTCGCCAACGTAAATGGGTACTCCAAAAGTAAGTTGAAAATCACGTACCGGTTTTAGAACTTTTCTCAGCATCTCCTTATTGTAGAATATTTCGCCTATTTTCCCGGGATATGCAATGCCAGTATTTTTATCGTGTACTCCCTGGTGCGTAAAAGAACCTGGTGTATACATGTGTACCTGGTATATTACATTCGAAATGGGAATAGGCTCCAAACAAATAAATTCAATTGGCGCATCGTAAGCATCTACTTCAAAAATGATAGGTGTTTTTGTATCAATTTCCTTTATGGCTTTTGCAGCATTTATCTGGGTTTCAATAAAATCCATTCCGTCTGGTGGCAATTTGTCTTCTACAGGTTCATTCACCAGGTCATAACCCCATACAGTATTATTTCCCTTATATTTCCTGGCAATAGTTTGCCAGATTTCAATAAATTGCTGGTTGTACTCCTTTTCGTAAAACATAACCATAGCGCCACTTTGGTTTCGCCCGCCTGGTGGAGTATGCAGGTCTATCACTACCTTAATACCGTATTTTTTACAGGCAATTAAAACACTGTCAAGTTCTGTTAATTTATTGTTTATCCACAGCCAATATTCATCTTTATTTCTCGCTTTATCAGCGCTCAGATTTAATTGCCAGCGAATTAAATTTGCATGCCATTCGTTTCCAAGAGTTTTAATATCTCTTTCGTTGGATGTATTTGGAGACATAACCCCCCGGTATTGGGTTGTTTTTTGAATTTTGTAATTATTGCCAGTATTTTTTGCAGGCATTTGAGGCAATTTTAATACTGTTACAGAAAGGCTGTCAAACCATACTTTGCCGGAACATCCTTGTAAACCCAGCGACAAATCAACATCCGTTATATCAGTTGGTATAAAAATTGAAAAGTATAGTTCCTTCCAGTCAAAAGTGCCAAATATATTATTTTCATTTGACCATTTTTCACCTTTTACAGTATTATAATGCAGCATATATTTTATACCAAGATAGGGCTGGGAAGGTTGGCTAACGCTTTCAGCTTTTGCCTTGCATCGAAAACCTAATTTCATACCTTTAAAGAATGCCGGATTTACTTTGGCATGAATCATGCCTTCTCCATTTACAAACAAACAGGTATTGCCTGTAATACTATCTTTTACCCAATTAGCATTGGGGAGTTTTGTCCATTGTGCCCTTACGGAATCGTTGTTAAAATCTGGAGCATACACAACATCACCTTTTTTAACCTGGGCCGACAAAAGTGTAAAGTATTGGAGTATGAAAAGAAATACTATGAGTTTGGGTTTTTTCATTTGATTGTTTGGCAATTACTGATAACTGATAATTGATTGAAAATTCTTTACTCCTGATTACCAACGCCCGATTTTCTATATTTTTTTCGTTTAAAAAATTGAAACAACCCTTTTTTGACGCCATAATTATCGTATGGATATCCATACCGATACCCATACCGGTAAACAAGCTTTGAGAAATTTATATCGTTTTCCAAAATGCTGATGTTGGTCAATTTGTTTGCGTTGACTTCGGAGATGGTTTTTTCAAGAGAATGTTTAAAAGTAATGCCATCCCTCACAATAAGAAGGATTGCATCGGAATAAGGTACAAGGGAATAAGCATCGGAAATTGAACCCATAGGTGCGCTGTCAACTATAATATAATCGTATCTCTTTTTCAGTTCAGCAAACAGCTCCCCGGTCTTTTCAGAGGCTATTAACTCGGCAGGATTGGGTGGCAAAACCCCTGCAAGTATAATATCCAGGTTCGTATATGCAGTTTTATTGATTACCTCATCCAATCCTGCCGAGTTGATGGCCTCTGAAAAGACCGGGGAACTGTTGCTGAACTGAAAAAGAGATACGATTATATTATAGTTGACAGCGCACCTATGGGTTCAATTTCCGATCCTTATTCCCTTGTACCTTATTCCGATGCAATCCTTACTATTGTGAGGGATGGCATTACTTTTAAACATTCTCTTGAAAAAACCATCTCCGAAGTCGCAAACAAATTGACCAACATCAGCATTTTGGAAAACATATAAATTTCTCAAAGCTTGTTTACCGGTATGGGTATCGGTATGGATATCCATACGATAATTATGGCGTCAAAAAAGGGTTGTTTCAATTTTTTAAACGAAAAAAATATAGAAAATCGGGCGTTGGTAATCAGGAGTAAAGAATTTTCAATCAATTATCAGTTATCAGTAATTGCCAAACAATCAAATGAAAAAACCCAAACTCATAGTATTTCTTTTCATACTCCAATACTTTACACTTTTGTCGGCCAGGTTAAAAAAGGTGATGTTGTGTATGCTCCAGATTTTAACAACGATTCCGTAAGGGCACAATGGACAAAACTCCCCAATGCTAATTGGGTAAAAGATAGTATTACAGGCAATACCTGTTTGTTTGTAAATGGAGAAGGCATGATTCATGCCAAAGTAAATCCGGCATTCTTTAAAGGTATGAAATTAGGTTTTCGATGCAAGGCAAAAGCTGAAAGCGTTAGCCAACCTTCCCAGCCCTATCTTGGTATAAAATATATGCTGCATTATAATACTGTAAAAGGTGAAAAATGGTCAAATGAAAATAATATATTTGGCACTTTTGACTGGAAGGAACTATACTTTTCAATTTTTATACCAACTGATATAACGGATGTTGATTTGTCGCTGGGTTTACAAGGATGTTCCGGCAAAGTATGGTTTGACAGCCTTTCTGTAACAGTATTAAAATTGCCTCAAATGCCTGCAAAAAATACTGGCAATAATTACAAAATTCAAAAAACAACCCAATACCGGGGGGTTATGTCTCCAAATACATCCAACGAAAGAGATATTAAAACTCTTGGAAACGAATGGCATGCAAATTTAATTCGCTGGCAATTAAATCTAAGCGCTGATAAAGCGAGAAATAAAGATGAATATTGGCTGTGGATAAACAATAAATTAACAGAACTTGACAGTGTTTTAATTGCCTGTAAAAAATACGGTATTAAGGTAGTGATAAACCTGCATACTCCACCAGGCGGGCGAAACCAAAGTGGCGCTATGGTTATGTTTTACGAAAAGGAGTACAACCAGCAATTTATTGAAATCTGGCAAACTATTGCCAGGAAATATAAGGGAAATAATACTGTATGGGGTTATGACCTGGTGAATGAACCTGTAGAAGACAAATTGCCACCAGACGGAATGGATTTTATTGAAACCCAGATAAATGCTGCAAAAGCCATAAAGGAAATTGATACAAAAACACCTATCATTTTTGAAGTAGATGCTTACGATGCGCCAATTGAATTTATTTGTTTGGAGCCTATTCCCATTTCGAATGTAATATACCAGGTACACATGTATACACCAGGTTCTTTTACGCACCAGGGAGTACACGATAAAAATACTGGCATTGCATATCCCGGGAAAATAGGCGAAATATTCTACAATAAGGAGATGCTGAGAAAAGTTCTAAAACCGGTACGTGATTTTCAACTTACTTTTGGAGTACCCATTTACGTTGGCGAGTTTAGCGCCATACGCTGGGCTCCGGGCGCCGCACAATACTTAAGCGATTGCATTGATATTTTTGAAGAATATGGATGGGACTGGACATACCATGCCTACCGCGAATGGAATGGCTGGGACGTTGAGTATGAAAATGGAAAAAGTAAAGAAGAGCCAGCCAAAAAGGCAATAGAAAATACAGATCGTAAAAAAGTATTGTTAAAAGCGTTTGCTAAAAATATCAAATAACTAGTCAATGCGAAAATGTATATTTCTTCATAAGAAATTTTGCTTATAATATTTTAGATTTAAATGCCATCAGATAACAACAAACGAATAGCAAAAAATACCCTGATGTTGTATTTTAGACAGATACTGATTCTATTGGTTAGTCTATATACAGTACGTGTAGTATTGAGCACACTTGGTGTTAAGGATTATGGAATTTACAGTGTTGTGGGTGGAATTGTGTCGTTTTTTTCATTTTTTAGCGGTACGATGGCTTCGGCAACACAACGTTTTTTTTCGTTTGCATTAGGGCAAGGTAATCATGAAAGATTAAAAAAAACATTTACTGTAAACTTGATTATTTATGGAGCGATTGCTATAGTTGTTTTGATATTACTCGAAACAGTCGGTTTGTGGTTTGTGAATGAACAGTTGCGGGTGCCCCCTGAAAGGTTTGAAGCTGCGCGCTATATATATCATTTTTCGGTATTCATGTTAATTGCAACAATTTTTTTCAACACCTTTTATGGCTATATTTAGCACGAAGATATGCGAATCTATGCTTACGTGTATATAGTTGAAGTATTGATGAAATTGGGTGTAGTGCTTTTACTTGTGCATC
>CAVSGB010000203.1:0-6283 GCA_963726845.1 uncultured Bacteroidota bacterium
TTTACGTGGAAAGGAACCGGCAAAATAAACTAGCTGTAAGACTTATGGAAGAATTTGTACAAGTACGGAAACGTGTATTAGGAGTTAATCATCCAAACACCAAGTCATCTTGTATAGCTTTAGCTACATGGAAGGCTGAGCAAGGTAATAATGTGTAGTGCTAGTAATCTGTAAGGTCCTCAGGTCCTCAGACATAAGTGTCTGGTTTTTCCACGTGATGTAACAGAAACAGCGCCGATAACTGGCAACGCGACAAACTCATACAGGGTTGACTGAAGCTAGCCATATACGTCTAGCGCCTCAGATCAAATAAAATCAATTCAGAACTGAAAGCGGGGATTTCTAATTCTCTACCGCGCACTTACTGTGAGTGTTTGAGCTCTTAATTTGAGGCCCCTCTGCCGACATCACTATTGGAGCGAAACCCAGGCGAATGATGATCCGGAGACGGGACCGTAGCAAATGCTAGGGCCGGAGATGGTAGCACAAATATAAAATGCGGGTCGAAAAATAAAATACATTGAGTTTTCCAGGCATATCAGACAGAGAAAGTCGAGGCCAGGATCTTGTAATGTTTAACAATACGTAACGTAACTGAAGTAAGTTAACAATAACAGTACGTATTGCTGAAAAGCGAAATACGGGCTATTCTGTTACCTCAAATGATAAAGATAATAGAAAGGTGGGGCAACCCGGATAAAAGCCCTGATAGCTTTATTTTCCCTTATTTTAACAATACTAAAAACGCTTTTGATGAAAAGCGGGTTACCAGAAATGTAATAAAATTAATGAACGACCATTTGAAAAAAATAGCCAAAGAAATTGGAATAGGCAATATTTCAAGCTATACAGCCCGGCACAGTTTTGCAACAGTATTAAAGCGAAGCGGTGCGAATATTTCAATGATTAGTGAATTGTTAGGACATACAGATATGAAAACTACTGAAAACTATCTTGCTTCATTTGAAAAAGATGAACGGATAAAAAATGCTAAATTATTAACACAGTTTGAGTAATAAATATATTACCTTTGAAAATGAAATATAGTGAACTTTTAAGGATATTAAAACAAAATGGATGGGTTGAATTAAGGCAAACCGGCAGCCATATTGTAATGAAACACCCTGATAGGGAAAACACTATAACAATCCCAAATCATGGAAGCCATGAAGTTAAAAAGGGACTTTTGCAAGCGATTATTAAACAAAGTGGAATTAAAACAACAAAGCGATGAAAAAGCCTAAAATTATAATGACAGTTATAAAAGAAGAAACTGGGTACAGTGCCACTGCCAATATCGGTGATATTTTTATAGGCACTCAGGGTGAAACGTTTGATGAACTTAAAGACATGATACTTGACGCTATAAACCTTTCATTTGAAGATAAAGGAATGGGTTATACCATTAATGAAATAAATTTTACTTACGATTTAACCAGCTTCTTTGAATTTTATAAAATTATTAATGCCTCAGCACTTTCTAAGCGTATTCAGATGCCACAAAGTTTATTGGCGCAATACATTAAAGGCATTAAGAAACCATCCACAGCACAAAAACAGCGTATATTAAAAGGGGTTCAACAGGTAGGTAAGGAATTGACTGAAATTAATTTTTTGCTATAAATATTAGTATGGAAAAAGTGCAATTAATCGTTGATGATAGCATTACAGAGGGTAACAAATCTTATGCTTATAAAGATAAAACTTCACATCAAAACATAGTATTGTTTGAGCTTGACGTTATAAAAGGAATGAATTGGAATAATTTAACTGACATAACAGACGAAAATAAATTTAGACAAAAGAAGTTTAAAATATTTGTAAATTCAATTGAATCATATATCTATATTGAGAAAGAAGCAACAAAGGATATTGATTTTGCTTTTTGGAAAATAGAAGTAAAGAACAAAATATTAGTTTGGGACAAGTCGGGCGAAAGCGATTGTGATTATAAAGCATTAAATAAATGGTTAGAAGATTATTTAAAGAAATATGAACCTCCGGTTATTAATAACAAAAATTCAAAGACTGCATATTTAGCAGTCTATTATTGGGTGTTGCACCATAAATTCAGCGTTGCAACAGGGTATAGTCAAGTTACTGATTTTTACAGATGGATTCATACAAAATATGGTTGTTCTGAACAATCATTTAAGCAACAGTACACTAAATTAACGGAAAACCTATTGAAAACTCAAAGAAAAAAATCAACTATTATTGAAACTCTTAATAATTGTCCTTTTACTGACTATCCAGAAGCAGAAAAGTACTTACTGCAAATTATTGAAAACGCGTAACCCCCTTACGTAACCATTACATCTTTTATTATCAAACACATACGTTTACTTTTGATTAAATTCAAAAAGTAAAAGTATGGAAAATCCTTATTTACAAATTAATCAACGGTTCGACCTGTTAGAAGGTTCTTATTTTAAAGACTTTTCAAAAGCCTGAACCTAAAGTAGAGCCGGAAACATTCGATTTACCCGGATTAATGTTTTTTCTAAAATCAAAAGGCTTACCGATTAAAAAATCCGGTATTTACAAAGCCACTATGCGGCATGATTTGAAATTTTCAAAATTTGGTCGGTCGCTAATCTTTCATAAATCTGATGTTCTGGCTTGGATAGAACAGAATACTACTTTACAAACAAGTCCACAAGCCGAAGCCTCAGAAACATTGTCAAAACAAGCAAATCGTAAATTAAATAAATCAAAATAAGATGGACACAAAAGAAATTATTAAAAAGAGGACGGCTCAAGACTTTGAAGTTTTGGAAGCCATAAAAACCGGGTTAAAAAAGGCCAATCAACTTTCAGATGAATCTTTTGCTTACATGGAATATAAGAAAGCGATGGACGAATGGAATGCAAGCGGACGGATAGGTAAAGAACCCGAAAAACCTAAGCATTTAAAAGAGAAGTCGAAAATAGTTGATTCTAATGTTTTTAAAGATGCTGTTGAACATTTTGAATCCAGTGTAAAGCAACATTTTACAAAAAAATAAATGGGAAATATTTTAATTGAGAGCTCCGAGGTTTCTGTTTTGACCCCCAAACAAACGGATGACACACATCTCTTTTCTATTTTTAGGAACCCGATAAATAGTAAAAATCCAGTACCGATAAAAAACGTATCTGTGTTCGATGTTTACACCGTTATTAAATCAGAAAAATATAAAAGCAGGACTGAAAAACTAAGGCTTTTGCCTTCAGCAGATAAACCTGCTTACAAACAAACCGCCTTTGATTACGCAACCTTTAGCGGGTTATTCACATACCGTGCAGTTAATGGATTAAGTAGACATTCAGGGCTTATATGTTTAGATTTTGATCATGTTGGCAGTAAACAAGACATAAATAATTTAAAGAAAAAAATAATTAATCTTTTTTGCCCTGCTTTAATGTTTGTAAGTCCTAGCGGAGACGGGATTAAAGTAATATTTATTATTGACATAACACAAGGGACACATTTAGAGTATTTCCATGCTTTAGAATCATTTTCTTTAAGTGAATTGGGTTTTAAAATAGATTCAGCTTGCAAAGATGTTTCCCGCGCTTGTTTTCTTTGCTATGACCCTGCAGCTTATTTTAATGAAAGTTCTTATATACTCGACCGTTCATTTATAGATACATTTCAACCCCAAAAGGAAATAAAACAGCAAGTCGATGTTATTACAAACTATTCCGAAATAATAAGTCGGTTAAAGGTTTGGTTGGATAAAAAAGAGTCATTTGTAAAAGGCAATCGTAATAAATATATTTCTCAATTGGTTGGGGCTTTTAATAGGTACGGGATTTCTGAAAATATTGCACTAAATGAAGCTCTAAATTATTCTCACAATGATTTTACAGTAAAAGAGATTGAAGCAACCGTAAAAAGCATCTACAATAATAGTCAATGGTTCAATACGGCTAAATTTGATATAAACACTCCTTATAATTTTGATGAACCCGAACCGATTCAACAGGAAATAACACCCACGCCATTGCTGCCAATTGAAGGGATGCCGGAATTTGTGCAGGATTTTATTAATGAATATTGCCGGGTTTACAATATCCCACGGGATTTTATTGCTGGGTCGGTCTTATTGTCAACAGCATTAGCAATTGGCAATAAATTAGAGCTGGTCACCAAATATCGTAATGTGCCTATACTTTGGTTTTCAATAATTGGTCATGTTTCAAGTGGCAAAACTGATCCTTTACGCCGTTGCCTTGAATATTTTACCCAAAAAGATGCTGACACCATTTGCACATACTTACGCGATATGTCAATTTATGAAGCTGAAATGAGTAAACCAAAAAAGGAACGTGACGAAAATATTTTAAAACCTGAGTGTTTTCAATATATCCTAAATGACTACACCCCGGAAGCCTTAGCCCTTGTCCATGCTATCAATAAAAGAGGCTTATGTATCTACAGATGAATTGAAGGGCTGGTTAGATGACTTTGGCCGCTACTCTAAAAGTGGTGAACAAAGTAATATGCTGAGTTCATTTTACCAGCAATCAATTACATTCAATAGGAAGGGATCAGGAGTTTTAAACATTGCAAAACCTTGTATTTATGTAGCCGGTGGCATACAGCCTGATCTGTTGCCTTCTTTAGCCAATGAAAACAGAGCTGAAAATGGCTTTTTAAGCCGCTTTTGCCACGTTTGGCCAGACATACAAGATAAGCCAGCTTATACAGATGCAATTTTGCAGCCCGAAGTTATGGCAGCATATTACCAGTATTTAACTATTCTGGTCAGTTTACCTGAAGTTGTTGAGCTCAAACTTAGTGCTGAGGCTGCCAATATTTACGCTAACTGGTTTAATGAAAATGCAGACAGGACAAACAGCGAGAAATCTGGCTATTTAAAAGGTGTTTACGGTAAGTTAGATGTGATTAGTTACCGACTTGCTATCGTTATACATGGTATGTTGTTAGCCTGCAATGACCAAATACCGCCAGAAATTTCTGGCAACACAATGAAGGCCGCCATTTCATTAACTGAGTATTTCAGGGCAACTGCATTAAAAGTATATCATAAAATATTTAGTGAGTTTGGGAATGATGGACTGAATAAAAAGAACATAATTCATTTTTGTCATGCAACGGGTGCAAGCCAAAATGAAATAGCGGCCGCCTTAAAGTTATCTCAGCAATATGTTCAAAAAATTTTACGATCAACAAAGTGAGGTTGTTTGGTTGTATTCTTTGAAACCCAATAATGATAAGGCCAAAAGGGTACAACCAGCATACAACCAATAAACAACAATGAAATGATAGTGTATAAAAAAATGGTTGTAGGCTGGTTGTAGGGTAGAGACTAATAAAGACAATGGTTACAGCAAAATACAACTTACAACCTAAATATATCAATTAAAAAAATTAATATGGAAAGTGAAGTATTAAAGAAACACATGGCAACCATGAAGCAAAAATTTGGAGGGCTGCCTTCCTTAAGAAAAATAATTTTACCAATACCAACAGAACAGCCCACTGTAATAAAGCCAGCTATTAATGAGATACAAAACAAAACTGATGATATTATTTACCATTCATATAAACCAAAAGACCATAAAATAAAAAGCTGGGATATTACTGAGCTTGAAAAATTCTTTACAGGCATAAAACTGCCAACTGAACCAATAAAGCTGAATAGTTGTACAACGATAACAGATATAAAAAAATTTATTGAAAATCATTTTTCAATGGTCGAAGCTAATAATGGCAACTTTTATTTTTTGCCTTACTTGAATAGATTGCAGGAATTGAAAAAATACTTATCTGATAATTTAAACTGAAATGAACGCAACCGAATTAGACACCATAAGAATAATAAAAATTACAGCAGAATTCCAAATGAACGGGGTTGGCGAAAATTACAAAAAACATATATCGGAACTTGTTGCCGGGTTAAAGTTATTTGAGAATAATAATAAACTTTGGTTTGATAGCCTCATAGGGCTACACATATATTCACTTAAATATAAAAATTAACAAAAATGATTAAGTTAAAAATTTTAAAAGGTAGCCAGCATTTGATTGGCAAAGAGATTAAAATCTATCGGGTTGGTTATGGGACCTATGAATTAGTTCCTGACCGATTGGAAATTATCGATCGTAGCGAATTAATTTACGATTGTTTGGACAAAAATATTACAGAACCGGTACAGGGTAATATTTCAATTAATGATCCAGTAAAACGAGAGACATACTCAATAAATGAATTTTCAGTAAAAAAAAATTAATACACTAAAAAATAGAAATTATGAATTACATTGACACCAA
>CAVSGB010000204.1:0-17110 GCA_963726845.1 uncultured Bacteroidota bacterium
GAACCAAATATTGAAAGTTCATTTTGTGTACCGCTAATCATCGAAGCTTCATCGATAAAGAATATTATTCCTGAAGACAGGTTCTTGCCTAAAACAAATTTTCCAAAACCATCTTTAAGCAATTTCTGTTTATAAATTTTTTTATGTATCGTGTAGGCTGATTTTCCTGAAAAATTAGCTAAAACTTTTGACGCCCTGCCAGTTGGCGCCAATAATACGGTTTTAGTATTAAAATCTCCGAGAACATTTATTATGGCCGATATTGGAAGTGGTTGTCTTTCCGGTACCCGCGTATCCGGTAATTACGAAAACCTCATCGTCAGGACTGTTTAATATAAAGTTTGAAACCTGTTTTATTAATAATTTCTGGCTGTTGGTAGGTTCTTCATCCAACTTTTCAACTATATTTTTCTCTAAAAGATCAGCCAGCATTGTTTTTTTAATATATTTTCAAAGTTAAAAGATTGGTCGTTACGAGGCTACTTTAGTAAGTAAAATTATACCAATAATAAATCAATGATTTTTAATCTGATATTTTTTCATAATTTTGTTTACACTGTAAAAAGAACAATAAATGGAATTTATACAAGCATTTGAAGACAATTTTGAATTTGATAAGAGTAAGAATTTTATAGCCTTGCCTTGCAAGTTGGAAGTCATAAATTGACTTTTGTTATACTTGATAAAAAAGATAAGAGATTTGTCGGGTTTAAAAGTTACAATTTCAATTCGCTTAAAGAGAGCGAAATTCAAGAAATTCTTAAGAAGACATTAGCAGATGAAATTATTTTTTCTCATAATTTTGATGAAATCATTGTACAATACCAATCTTTTAGAGCAATGCTGGTACCCGAAAGCTTACTTGATTCGAACAATCTTCGGGCATTTTTAAAATTTCATCACGATGTTGATGAGAAGAACCATATCCATTTCTTGGAAATAAAACCTGCTGAAGCGTTTGTTATTTTTACAGTCCCTGTATTTTTAGAAGAAATGACACATTAAATTTCCCGATGCAAAATATTCTCATCACAGCCTTTCATTTATATATAATGCTTTAGAAAAAAAAAGACAAAAATGAAACAGCGCCTGCAATGCATATTCATTTTTCAGACGATTTTTTTGATATTTTAATTGTTAAAAACAATAAAATTCAATTATTTAATTCATTCTTTTATAAAAAAAATACCGATGTAATTTATTTTGTTTCAAACCTGCTTAATTTGTTTTCGCTGACACCTGAAAATACAAAAATTTATATTTCGGGTGACATAAACCTGGAGTCGGAATTAAAACATGAATTAGGAAAGATTTTTAAAATTATAATCATAGAAAATTTTGATCTTAATTATTATTATGGTGAAAAATTTTCGACTATAGCACAACATAAGTTTGTAAACTTGTTAAATGTTTTCAATTGCGGATTATAAGCGGGAAATATAAAGGAAGGCGAATAACAGGAAATAAGATTTTTAACGCCAGGCCGACAACCGATTTTGCCAGGGAAAGCATGTTCAATATATTAAATAACTATTTCTTCTTTGATCAAATCAGGGTGCTTGATTTATTTTCAGGTTCAGGAAGTATTAGTTTTGAATTTATTTCACGGGGATGCAAAAATGTAGAACTGGTTGAATCCGATTCAAAAAATTACAAACTTATCTGCAATACAATTAAAGATCTAAATATCGAAGACTTGAGACCAATTAAAGGTGATGCATTTTGGTATTTAGAAAAATGTGCAATTGGATATGATATAATTTTTGCAGATCCTCCATTTGATTTAAAAAGGAATCGAAAATATACCGATAAAAGTATTTGAAAGAAATTTGTTAAAAGAAGAAGGCTCTCTGGCCCATTTTTAGAACATTCAAAAAATTATAACTTCAAAGATTATTCAGGTTTCAAAGAAGAACGTAAATATGGGGCAGTGCATTTTAGTATCTTTATAAAATAGAAAAAAGATTTTTCTATCAATATCTTTGCAGGAAATAAAAATAAATTTACTTTTGCACGTCCTAAAATTAACATAAGTTTATAGGTAGGAAAAAGGTTCGGTAGTTCAGCTGGTTAGAATACATGCCTGTCACGCATGGGGTCGCGGGTTCGAGTCCCGTCCGGACCGCTTAAATAGTAGTAAAGCCCTTTATTTTCAAGGGCTTTTTTTATTTCGTATTGCATTCGTATTGCATTTTACTTTTCTTTTGTTTCCTTTACTTTTTTTCAACATTCTTATTTTGAAGTTTATATCACTTTTCATAACTTTAATCAAAAAATATGAAAAAAAATAGCTTCGAATTATTCCAAAAAAGGATTGAATCCTTCTTAGTCAATGACTATCAGTATAATGGCGTTCCTTATTATAATATTGGGTTTCTTGAGTTTAAATTATCTCTAATGAAGGCCGATAGAATATACCAAAAAGTTTTATTGTTTTTAATGATGGGCTCATTATTGGGTGTTATGTTTAGATTTTTAATCATAGCACCTTATATTAACCAAGATAGGATTTTTTTTAGTTTTGTTTCAATGGTAATAATATTCTCCATTTTATTTTTAAAGCATGATTGTTTCTCATACATAGAATGGAAGAGTGTATCAAAATACCTTAAACAATTACTAGATAATAATCCGGAACTAATAAATGAAAAAGTATTTATAGAAAAGTTGAAAAACATTGTTTTGCTTAATTCAAATAATGCAATAGCCTCAATTGATGAAAGTTTTAAAAATAAAATTATTGAATTGTCAATTGTTAGATGTAAAGCATTGAAAAATATTATACAAAAAGTCCGAATAGCCTCTTATATTTATAGAGGGGGCATTATTGAAGATGTGACAGATGCTAAATTATGTAGTCTAGACATGGTCAAATAGATTAGGAGAAGATATTAAATATGATTCTTTTAGACACTATTTTAACAATCCTGCAAGTTCAACCAATAAGAAAAACTTCATTAAAACCTCAAAAGAATTAGAAGAATTAAGATTATTCTTTAGTGATAATGTTTTTCAAAAAGGGGTTGACTTAATTAAAATTGACTTGAGAAACTGAACAAAAAAAATACAAATCCCTACAATAGAATACAAAGCCTTACAAATTAAAACAAGTTATATATCAGTATATTAAGTATTTAATCTTTCATACGTTTGTGCAAAATAAACGTAAACAGATTAAAGCTATGCCAAACTATCTACTACAAGTGCAAGATGAAGAAAGTTTCTTCTTGCATATTAGAAAAATCGTAAAAGAAGAATTAAGTGGAAATCCTTCAAGTAAAAAGAAAGAAACTTCTTTCAATATTCCATATATTAAAGTATCAGAAGCCTGTAATATTTTACAGGTTAGCCGTCCGACAATAAATAGCTGGACGGAAAAAGGATTTTTCAAAAAATACAAGGTAAATTCCCGTACATTTTACAACCGGGACGAGATTCTGGAATTCCTTTCAAGACAAGGTAAATAGAAGAATTTTTTATGAAAAATTCGAATTTACCATATATAAGAGTTGGAAATTGTTATTTCAAACTCGTTAAAATTCCTCTAATCTCAGGGGACTTTTTAGACTCAATAATTCGCTGGAATAGCGAATTTATTAAGCAAGATCATGGAAAAGACACGTTATCTAAAATTTTCAAATACGATGGATTTTGTGTTGTTCCTGAGCATCTAAATTTCAAGCAGGAAATAGGTAAATTCTATAATAGATATTTGCCTTTTCTGCATCAACCAAGCCCCGGTGATTGGGAACTTACAAAGTATTTTTTGAAAAATATTTTTCAAAGTCAATACGAACTTGGGTTAGACTATATAAAACTTCTTATAGAAAAACCAATCCAAAAACTACCAGTCATTTGTCTGGTGAGTAAGGAACGCAATACGGGCAAAACTACCTTCCTTTTATACTTAAAAGCTTTGTTTGGAGGGAATATGACCATAAATACTAATGAGGATTTCAAAAGTTCGTTTAATTCTGAATGGATTGCCAAATTGCTTATAGGCGTTGACGAAACGTTTCTTGACCGTAAGGAAGATTCAGAACGTTTAAAAAATCTTGCGACCGCCAAGCTATACAAAGCAGAGGCTAAAGGTCAAGACCGAATAGAAGTAGAGTTCTTCGGTAAATTTATTCTTTGTTCAAATAATGAAGATGGCTTTTTAATCATTGAACCGGGGGAAACTCGATATTGGGTTATAAAAGTTCAGCCATTTGCAAAGGAGATTGACAATATACTTGAAAAATTGAAGGCTGAAATTCCTCACTTTTTGGATTTCATTTTAAACCGGGAATTAACCACTTCAAATGAATCACGAATGTGGTTTAACCCAAAACAACTCGAAACCCCTGCGTTGCATAAAGTAATAAAAAGAAGCCGTAACAAGATTGAATTGGAAATTCTTAACATATTGCTTTTCATTATGGAAGAAAAGGTGCTTGATGATTTGTGCTTTTGTATTGGAGATATTCAGGAGTGGCTTAGTCATAAAGGCTTTAAAGCTGTAGAATCATTGCAAATAAAACGGTATTTACAAAATGAATGGAAACTCGAACCTTCAGCAAACTCATATTCATATTCACGTTATAAATTTTTATCAGATGGCAGCATTGTAGAAGAAAATGCAAAGGGCAGATATTATAAAATGAGCAAAGAAATTGTCATCAATTTTAATGAATAGATGAATAATAATATATATAACTATATATCAATAATAAACGATTCATCAAATTGTCATCAAAGTTTCATCATATCAAAAAGTGATGAAATATTTAAAGTTGAAATAATGATGACAGATTGTTGAGCCATTAATATAAAGTATTTCAATTAATTACAGATTGTTTTCATCAAATCATCAAAAATACTTACAATGCTGAACAGAAAAAAAATAAACTGTGAGGAAGCTAAAAAAATCCCAATTGGTGAATTCTTAGCTCATTTTGGGTTCAACCCTGTCGAAATTAAACAAAATGATAGCTTCTATCTTTCTCCATTAAGAGAGGAAAAGAAGCCTTCATTCAGGATTAATCATAGGCTTAATATATGGTACGATTACGGTATTTCAAAGGGCGGTACAATCATAGACTTAGGTATTCTATTATTGAATTGTTCCATCGAAGAATTGTTACAAACCATTACTGATATTAATTTTTCTTCTGTCCAGCCAATTGATAAAAATTTTATTCCACAATCAATAAAAATAATAGAAATTAAGTCACTGGCAAGCCCTGAGCTTTTTGCCTATATACGATCAAGAGAAGTAAAAAAAGAAATAGCCGCCAAATACTGTAGAGAAGCTAATTTTTCAGTTAATGAGAAAGTCTATTTTGCGATTGCATTTCAAAACAATTCGGGTGGATTTGAACTAAGAAATAAATATTTTAAAGGAAGTTCATCACCAAAGGATATAACACTAATTTCTAATAAATCAGATTCGGTGTGTGTTTTTGAAGGCTTTTTTAATTTTCTCAGCTACTTTGATACCAAGAATAAATGCCAGGTAAATTCGATTTTTTAATACTTAATTCAATTGCTTTTTTAAATAAAAGCATTGAAATAATTTCAAGGTACAAATTCGCATATTTATTTTTTGACAATGACAGTGCAGGGAATAATGGTATTTCGAAATTGCAAGCACTTGGTATGAGCATGTGTATTGATATGTCAAACGAATACAAGGGATGCAAAGACTTAAATGCTTATAAAATAGCTGAAACTCAAAAACAAATAAATGAAGAAATTCAGCTCACTAATAGAAACATGGGTTTAAGCATGCGAGATGAATTAGCAAGATAGTGGCCTTGTAGGCCTATCTTGGTTTTTTCGCTTTGCTCAAAAACAAGGGTTACTTCCTTCGGTCGTAAACCTAAGAAACACATAAGAAGGGTTTTTACAATATGGGTGTAAAAAGAGCCATCATATTGAGAGTTCGTTTAACATTTATCGAAAATGCTTTGATTAAATCAAGGGCTAAAGCTGTTGGCCTAACAAAATGAAGATTTGTAAGACAAATTGCATTTGGCAGCGAAATAAAAACTAAAGCAATTTACCGAGGAAGAAAAGCAATTGTTCCGGGTATTGGCAGGGCTCGCCAATAATAAGCAAGACCAACCGAACCAAGTAACAACTAAAAACAAATACGATTGCTTATTATTGGCCAGCCCTGCCAATACCCGGACAATTGCTTTTCTTCCTCGGTAAATTGCTTTAGTTTTATTTCACTGCCCAATGCAATTTGTCTTACAAATCTTGATTTTGTTAGGCCAACAGCTTTAGCCCTTGATTTAATCAAAGCATTTTCGATAAATGTTAAACGAACTCTCAATATGATGGCTCTTTTTACACCCATATTGTAAAAATCCTTATTATGTTTTTCTTAGGTTTACGACCGAAGAACTAACCCTTGTTTTTGAGCAAAGCGAAAAAACCAAGATAGGCCTACAAGGCCACTATCTTGCTAATTCATCTCACATGCTTAAACCCATGTTTCTATTAGTGAGCTGAATTTCTTCATTTATTTGTTTTTGAGTTTCAGCTATTTTATAAGCATTTAAGTCTTTGCATCCCTTGTATTCGTTTGACATATCAATACACATGCTCATACCAAGTGCTTGCAATTTCGAAATACCATTATTCCCTGCACTGTCATTGTCAAAAAATAAATATGCGAATTTGTACCTTGAAATTATTTCAATGCTTTTATTTAAGAAAGCAATTGAATTAAGTACTAAAAAATCGAATTTACCTGGCATTTCTATTTTGGTATCAAAGTAGCTGAGAAAATCAAAAAAGCCTTCAAAAACACACACCGAATCTGATTTATTAGAAATTAGTGTTATATCCTTTGGTGATGAACTTCCTTTAAAATATTTATTTCTTAGTTCAAATCCACCCCAATTGTTTTGAAATGCAATCGCAAAATAGACTTTCTCATTAACTGAAAAATTAGCTTCTTACAGTATTTGGCGGCTATTTCTTTTTTTACTTCTCTTATCGTATATAGGCAAAAAGCTCAGGGCTTGCCAGTGACTTAATTTCTATTATTTTTATTGATTGTGGAATAAAATTTTTATCAATTGGCTGGACAGAAGAAAAATTAATATCAGTAATGGTTTGTAACAATTCTTCGATGGAACAATTCAATAATAGAATACCTAAGTCTATGATTGTACCGCCCTTTGAAATACCGTAATGTACCATATATTAAGCCTATGATTAATCCTGAATGAAGGCTTCTTTTCCTTTCTTAATGGAGAAAGATAGAAGCTATCATTTTGTTTAATTTCGACAGGGTTGAACCCAAAATGAGCTAAGAATTCACCAATTGGGATTTTTTTAGCTTCCTCACAGTTTATTTTTTTTCTGTTCAGCATTGTAAGTATTTTTGATGATTTGATGAAAACAATCTGTAATTAATTGAAATACTTTATATTAATGGCTCAACAATCTGTCATCATTATTTCAACTTTAAATATTTCATCACTTTTTGATATGATGAAACTTTGATGACAATTTGATGAATCGTTTATTATTGATATATATAGTTATATATATTATTATTCATCTATTCATTAAAATTGATGACAATTTCTTTGCTCATTTTATAATATTTGCCCTTTGCATTTTCTTCTACAATGCTGCCATCTGATAAAAATTTATAACGTGAATATGAATATGAGTTTGCTGAAGGTTCGAGTTTCCATTCATTTTGTAAATACCGTTTTATTTGCAATGATTCTACAGCTTTAAAGCCTTTATGACTAAGCCACTCCTGAATATCTCCAATACAAAAGCACAAATCATCAAGCACCTTTTCTTCCATAATGAAAAGCAATATGTTAAGAATTTCCAATTCAATCTTGTTACGGCTTCTTTTTATTACTTTATGCAACGCAGGGGTTTCGAGTTGTTTTGGGTTAAACCACATTCGTGATTCATTTGAAGTGGTTAATTCCCGGTTTAAAATGAAATCCAAAAAGTGAGGAATTTCAGCCTTCAATTTTTCAAGTATATTGTCAATCTCCTTTGCAAATGGCTGAACTTTTATAACCCAATATCGAGTTTCCCCCGGTTCAATGATTAAAAAGCCATCTTCATTATTTGAACAAAGAATAAATTTACCGAAGAACTCTACTTCTATTCGGTCTTGACCTTTAGCCTCTGCTTTGTATAGCTTGGCGGTCGCAAGATTTTTTAAACGTTCTGAATCTTCCTTACGGTCAAGAAACGTTTCGTCAACGCCTATAAGCAATTTGGCAATCCATTCAGAATTAAACGAACTTTTGAAATCCTCATTAGTATTTATGGTCATATTCCCTCCAAACAAAGCTTTTAAGTATAAAAGGAAGGTAGTTTTGCCCGTATTGCGTTCCTTACTCACCAGACAAATGACTGGTAGTTTTTGGATTGGTTTTTCTATAAGAAGTTTTATATAGTCTAACCCAAGTTCGTATTGACTTTGAAAAATATTTTTCAAAAAATACTTTGTAAGTTCCCAATCACCGGGGCTTGGTTGATGCAGAAAAGGCAAATATCTATTATAGAATTTACCTATTTCCTGCTTGAAATTTAGATGCTCAGGAACAACACAAAATCCATCGTATTTGAAAATTTTAGATAACGTGTCTTTTCCATGATCTTGCTTAATAAATTCGCTATTCCAGCGAATTATTGAGTCTAAAAAGTCCCCTGAGATTAGAGGAATTTTAACGAGTTTGAAATAACAATTTCCAACTCTTATATATGGTAAATTCGAATTTTTCATAAAAAATTCTTCTATTTACCTTGTCTTGAAAGGAATTCCAGAATCTCGTCCCGGTTGTAAAATGTACGGGAATTTACCTTGTATTTTTTGAAAAATCCTTTTTCCGTCCAGCTATTTATTGTCGGACGGCTAACCTGTAAAATATTACAGGCTTCTGATACTTTAATATATGGAATATTGAAAGAAGTTTCTTTCTTTTTACTTGAAGGATTTCCACTTAATTCTTCTTTTACGATTTTTCTAATATGCAAGAAGAAACTTTCTTCATCTTGCACTTGTAGTAGATAGTTTGGCATAGCTTTAATCTGTTTACGTTTATTTTGCACAAACGTATGAAAGATTAAATACTTAATATACTGATATATAACTTGTTTTAATTTGTAAGGCTTTGTATTCTATTGTAGGGATTTGTATTTTTTTTGTTCAGTTTCTAAGTCAATTTTAATTAAGTCAACCCCTTTTGAAAAACCATTATCACTAAAGAATAATCTTAATTCTTCTAATTCTTTTGAGGTTTTAATGAAGTTTTTCTTATTGGTTGAACTTGCAGGATTGTTAAAATAGTGTCTAAAAGAATCATATTTAATATCTTCTCCTAATCTATTTGACCAGTCTAGAATACATAATTTAGCATCTGTCACATCTTCAATAATGCCCCCTCTATAAATATAAGAGGCTATTCGGACTTTTTGTATAATATTTTTCAATGCTTTACATCTAACAATTGACAATTCAATAATTCTATTTTTAAAACTTTCATCAATTGAGGCTATTGCATTATTTGAATTAAGCAAAACAATGTTTTTCAACTTTTCTATAAATACTTTTTCATTTATTAGTTCCGGATTATTATCTAGTAATTGTTTAAGGTATTTTGATACACTCTTCCATTCTATGTATGAGAAACAATCATGCTTTAAAAATAAAATGGAGAATATTATTACCATTGAAACAAAACTAAAAAAAATCCTATCTTGGTTAATATAAGGTGCTATGATTAAAAATCTAAACATAACACCCAATAATGAGCCCATCATTAAAAACAATAAAACTTTTTGGTATATTCTATCGGCCTTCATTAGAGATAATTTAAACTCAAGAAACCCAATATTATAATAAGGAACGCCATTATACTGATAGTCATTGACTAAGAAGGATTCAATCCTTTTTTGGAATAATTCGAAGCTATTTTTTTTCATATTTTTTGATTAAAGTTATGAAAAGTGATATAAACTTCAAAATAAGAATGTTGAAAAAAAGTAAAGGAAACAAAAGAAAAGTAAAATGCAATACGAATGCAATACGAAATAAAAAAAGCCCTTGAAAATAAAGGGCTTTACTACTATTTAAGCGTGTCCGGACGGGACTCGAACCCGCGACCCATGCGTGACAGGCATGTATTCTAACCAGCTGAACTACCGAACCTTTTTCCTACCTATAAACTTATGTTAATTTTAGGACGTGCAAAAGTAAATTTATTTTTATTTCCTGCAAAGATATTGATAGAAAAATCTTTTTTCTATTTTATAAAGATACTAAAATGCACTGCCCCATATTTACGTTCTTCTTTGAAACCTGAATAATCTTTGAAGTTATAATTTTTTGAATGTTCTAAAATAAGCCAGCCTTCTTCTTTTAACAAATTTCTTTCAAATACTTTTATCGGTATATTTTCGATTCCTTTTAAATCAAATGGAGGATCTGCAAAAATTATATCATATCCAATTGCACATTTTTCTAAATACCAAAATGCATCACCTTTAATTGGTCTCAAGTCTTCGATATTTAGATCTTTAATTGTATTGCAGATAAGTTTGTAATTTTTTGAATCGGATTCAACCAGTTCTACATTTTTGCATCCCCGTGAAATAAATTCAAAACTAATACTTCCTGAACCTGAAAATAAATCAAGCACCCTGATTTGATCAAAGAAGAAATAGTTATTTAATATATTGAACATGCTTTCCCTGGCAAAATCGGTTGTCGGCCTGGCGTTAAAAATCTTATTTCCTGTTATTCGCCTTCCTTTATATTTCCCGCTTATAATCCGCAATTGAAAACATTTAACAAGTTTACAAACTTATGTTGTGCTATAGTCAAAATTTTTCACCATAATAATAATTAAGATCAAAATTTTCTATGATTATAATTTTAAAAATCTTTCCTAATTCATGTTTTAATTCCGACTCCAGGTTTATGTCACCCGAAATATAAATTTTTGTATTTTCAGGTGTCAGCGAAAACAAATTAAGCAGGTTTGAAACAAAATAAATTACATCGGTATTTTTTTTATAAAAGAATGAATTAAATAATTGAATTTTATTGTTTTTAACAATTAAAATATCAAAAAAATCGTCTGAAAAATGAATATGCATTGCAGGCGCTGTTTCATTTTTGTCTTTTTTTTCTAAAGCATTATATATAAATGAAAGGCTGTGATGAGAATATTTTGCATCGGGAAATTTAACGCGGACCATTTCTTCTAAAAATACAGGGACTGTAAAAATAACAAACGCTTCAGCAGGTTTTATTTCCAAGAAATGGATATGGTCTTTCTCATCAACATCGTGATGAAATTTTAAAAATGCCCGAAGATTGTTCGAATCAAATAAGCTTTCGGGTACCAGCATTGCTCTAAAAGATTGGTATTGTACAATGATTTCATCAAAATTATGAGAAAAAATAATTTCATCTGCTAATGTCTTCTTAAGAATTTCTTGAATTTCGCTCTCTTTAAGCGAATTGAAATTGTAACTTTTAAACCCGACAAATCTCTTATCTTTTTTATCAAGTATAACAAAAGTCAATTTATGACTTCCAACTTGCAAGGCAAGGCTATAATTCTTACTCTTATCAAATTCAAAATTGTCTTCAAATGCTTGTATAAATTCCATTTATTGTTCTTTTTACAGTGTAAACAAAATTATGAAAAAATATCAGATTAAAAATCATTGATTTATTATTGGTATAATTTTACTTACTAAAGTAGCCTCGTAACGACCAATCTTTTAACTTTGAAAATATATTAAAAAAACAATGCTGGCTGATCTTTTAGAGAAAAATATAGTTGAAAAGTTGGATGAAGAACCTACCAACAGCCAGAAATTATTAATAAAACAGGTTTCAAACTTTATATTAAACAGTCCTGACGATGAGGTTTTCGTAATTACCGGATACGCGGGTACCGGAAAGACAACCGTTATATCGGCCATAATAAATGTTCTCGGAGATTTTAATACTAAAACCGTATTATTGGCGCCAACTGGCAGGGCGTCAAAAGTTTTAGCTAATTTTTCAGGAAAATCAGCCTACACGATACATAAAAAAATTTATAAACAGAAATCGTCTAAAGATGGTTTTGGAAAATTTGTTTTAGGCAAGAACCTGTCTTCAGGAATAATATTCTTTATCGATGAAGCTTCGATGATTAGCGGTACACAAAATGAACTTTCAATATTTGGTTCAGGTAATTTATTGGACGATTTACTGGAATATGTTTACACAGGCATACGCTGCAAGTTGATTTTAATAGGGGATCCGGCACAATTACCTCCCGTGAACTTTTCAGAAAGCCCGGCACTTTATAATGAAAATATAAAATCGAAAGGGTTCACCGTAAGTTCAACCTGCCTTACGGATGTTGTCAGGCAATCGCAAACCTCCGGAATTCTATACAATGCCATGCTTACGCGAAAATTAATTACTTCCGGCATTCCAAAATTACCTAAATTCAAGATCGATGGGTTTTCTGATATAATAAGTCTATCGGGAAGCGATTTAATTAATGAACTGGATTCCTGCTACGAAAAATATGGAATTGAAGAAACTATTGTAGTTACCCGTTCAAATAAACGAGCAAACTTGTACAACAACGGGATCAGGAAGTCAATTCTTTTTCGCGACGAACAAATTTCAGTTGGCGATTATTTGATGGTTGTTAAAAACAATTATTTTTGGTTAGCCAATGATGAAGAACTTAATTTTATTGCAAATGGCGATATTGTTCAGGTTGTTAAGATTGGCAAGCACGAAGAAAAATATGGGTTTCATTTCGCTAATCTTAAAATCTGTTTATTAGATATTGATAATCGTGAAATCGAAGTAAAGGTTGTACTTGAAACATTAGAAATTGAAGGTGCTTCTCTATCTTCAGACGAAAATAAAAAACTTTTCTATTCTGTTTATGAAGATTTTCAACATATAAAACCAAAACGTGCCGGTTATGTTTCTGTGAGAAATGACCCATATTTTAATGCACTTCAAGTAAAATTTGCTTACGCGGTTACATGCCATAAAGCCCAGGGCGGACAATGGAAAGCTGTATTTATCGACCAGGGATATTTTACGGCCGATATGATGAGCATGGAATATCTTCGATGGCTTTACACTGCTATTACAAGGGCTACAAAAAAATTGTACCTTGTAAACTTCAACAATATTTTTTTTGAAAATGAGTAAACAAAAATATGCCTGAGATTTTATTATAACTCATTTTCAACTTTTCTGATTACTTAATAAACCATCAGGTTTAAAATTTATAGTTTAAAACCGACTCCAACTGTCAGATAAGAAATGCCATAACCTAATTCAACAAAACCCGATATTTTTTTATCGAAATAATATCGCCCTCCTAAATATATCGACCAACCAGGCCCACCATTAGATTCATTTTCAGAATTTTTAGCGCTCCAGGATTCTATATTATAAAAAACCATCAAACCAAGATAAGTATCTAATTTTGGATCCTGGATCAATGGATAGTGCAAAGCGCCTCTTGCCCCAATGATAATGTCTGAAGCTGAACTGCCGGTTATTGAATATTTATATGACGATACACCCAAATAGCCACCAATGCTAAATACACCTTTTTCAATAATATCGTCTTTAATCCCTTTTTCATAAGAAATTGATAACGGCGGAATGCCCATTGAATATGAACCACTTGAATATATTGATGAGCCAAAACCTATCCCTACATCCAGCACCTGGTCGCTAAGTTTAAAATTTTGTGCATTTGCAACTGTAAGGCTGGTTGCAATAAAAATGATAAAAACTATTCTTTTTGTCTTCATGATGGTAAGTATTAAATATCTATATGTTTCTGCATCAAAAATAGCAGTAAAAAAGCAAAATTCAAAAGATATTTACGTTTAGAGTTACAACAACTATAAGTATGATTTCTCAAATAAATACTCTAATATTCTTTTATCCGGATCGAATGGTTTTAACTCATCCAGGCCTAATTTTTCAATGGTAATATTTATAAGATCTTTTTCTGAAAAATTACTTTTGCCTTTATCATAAAATTTGCCAGCTTCAATAAAAGCAATTAATGGTGCAAGACCTACTAGTTCCGATCCTGTTACTTTCACGCCAAATTCTTCTGCAACTTTTTTAACAGTCTCAAAAGACTTATGCAATGAAGTTTGCTGAATATCTGTTATGTTCATTGAAACCTGTGCTTTTTTATATTCCTCAATGTACCATCCGATGGCTTTTATACCTTTTAATAATCCCGGGATTCTCTTTTTATTACCCGTTCCATCAGTTTCTAATCTGCCACTTTCGCGCACGCGAGAAGCAATTTTAGAAGCAATTTCTGCAGAGGTTGTATCGATATTAACATTAAAAGCAATAAGAATATGACGAGCCCCAAGAACGGTTGCGCCAGATTTGGAATTAAATGTTGCAGGGCCATAATCTGGTCCCCATTGCGGATTTGCTATTATTAAAGGCAGACCTTCATATTCTCCTTTGCGGATATTTTCTAACCTGACCCTTTCGGGCAATTTGGCTGATTTCTCGTAACAATAAACCGGAATTTGAAGCTCCTCTCCTATCCTGTTTGCAAGTTTATAAGACATTTTAACTACTTCTTCGATTGAAATATTCCGAATAGGTACAAGAGGTAATACATCTGTGGAACCAATTCGCGGATGGGTACCCTTATGCAATGACATATCGATTCGTTTCGAAGCAACCTGTACGCCATTAAATGCTGCTTTGATTACCGCGTCTGGCTCACCTGCAAATGTTATTACTGTACGATTGGCATCAAATCCAATATCAGTATGCAAGATTTTTACATCTTTGACTATTTCAATATTTTTAATTATTTCATTTATAATCAAAATATCGCGGCCTTCAGAAAAATTTGGCACACACTCCAATATCCTTGACTTACTATAATTTCCCATATTTGCTAATTCTTCAAGAGAGCATAATTAGTTTAATTTATTATTTATGAGCAACTTAATAAGGTTAATACTTAGAAATATTATTTGTTACTCCATTTCCTCAAGCAGCCCACAAATTGGTATCGAATTTACAAAATAGAACCTCTGTTCATTTGTGTATTATTCATGTCGTTTTATCATTGAACCTATAATATTAATTCCACTGATGATAAAGATTTCTTATCCTTTTTGTGAACGCAGGTGCATGGATGTTTCATTCCACCAAATTAGTAAATAAAGAAACAAAGTTTTAATAAAATTGAATTTTGATATTTCAATTTACGATATCTTTAACTTGCGGAAAATAATAAAAATATGGATAAAAATAAAAACATTGGCCTCGTTGCGCACGATCACATGAAGCACGATTTGATCGAATGGGTAGAACATAACTGGGAAATATTAATAGATCATAAACTTACCTGTACCGGGACAACAGGGAAGCTCGTAGAAGAAGCAATTATGAAAAAAATGATTTCTTCAGAAAAAAGTGTTAAAGATATACATATGACGAAATTAAAATCCGAATGGCCGTTAGGCGGTGATCAGCAACTCGGCTCTATGATAGCTGAAGGAAATATCGATATCCTGATTTTTTTCTGGGCACCCCATGCTCCCGCAACCTCATGAAGTGGATGTAAAAGCTCTTTTAAGGATTTGTGTTGTATATAATGTGCCTTCAGCATGCAATCGAGCCACAGCAGACTTTATGATCACTTCACCGTTGTTCAATAGTATTTATGTACCAAAAGTCAATGATTATTCAAACTATACTAACAGGCAGATTTAGGAAAGAAAAGAATAAAATAATCAAATCATCAGCTACTTGATATCCCGGAACACTTTTCTGAAATGATATCCATAAATAGCATAAGTTACAGCCAATGGGAATGATCTTGGCTTATTAAAAAGGCTCCAGAAAAATAGTCGCCAATAATATATTTGGTTTTTCTTAAATATCCCTATAAACAAAATTGACTTAATCAGAGATTTTAGTTTATCAAAGGAAATCGATCTTTGTTCTTTTAATGGCGGGTTATATTGTTTTAAAAACATTAATACTCTTTCATAATAGGATTTGCTGGAATAAATATTTTGAATAATTTTCTGATAACCCTTTAACAAAACATCCTTATCCATTATCGGCATAAAGTTCATAGAGTAATCGGTATTGTGTCCGGTACAGTTGTCAAGAATCCTGCCTTCACCTTTCAAACGCTTGTATAATTTTGATAGCCGTGGGGCATTTAACAGCCCTACCATAGCGGTTATAATTCCGCTACGCTGAATAAAGTGAATTGCCTCTCAAAATGTTTATAGGGTAACTATCAAAACCGACAATAAAACCGGCAGTTACTTCCATCCCTGATTGCTGAATAGTATTCACACAATGAATAAGGTCACGGTTATTATTTTGAAGTTTATTACATTCTGTTTCCAAAATGCGGCTTCATGGGGAAAAGGAAAGACTATCAGATGTGGGCGCGGGCGACTCGCCCACACTTTTGGTTTCTTCCGCAATTTGGGAGGTCGTCAAGAGTTAGAAATGGCGGTTCAAGGACGCGAATTGCTGGACTGAGTTTCAACACAGTAGGAGCCGGTGAGAATCGTAATGTGGTCCTGGGACTGTGTAACGGACGGGCTGGGCATGTCGTTGTAGACGGTTCGCCAACCTCCGCAGTTCCACAAATACAGGCACTTGGCCGAACGCGAGCGCTTGAGACTACAGTTTGAGTCGTTGTTGAAACCAAATGTGTAGGTCAGAATGTACGCGGTAATTTCTTCGGTGCATCCTCGGCATTCGAACGTGGAATTTTGAGCGCTCGCCAGGGCGGCTGGCTTCAACATTGGATGTCCGCTTTCGACCTCTGTCGAGGCAACGCTTCCATCGCGGCGAATTTGGACTTGTATTCTCACGTCGCCGGCAATGCGGGCCTCCCGCGCTAAAGGCGGGTATGTTGGCAGAGACAACTTGGTTAACCTAACGTCACCTGCCCGGCTGATGCTGCCGGGTGTGTTTTGAGCCTTGGCGGGATTTGCAGAAACGAAAAGACATGCGATCGCGGTGAACTGGAAGGTCAGAGATAGAGCGTGGCTTTTCATTCCATGGATT
>CAVSGB010000205.1:0-9199 GCA_963726845.1 uncultured Bacteroidota bacterium
CAGATAGCGGAAAAATTATTAAAATATTATTTAAAGAAAACGAAAAAATACTTGTGGGTACTACCATTGCAATCATTGATACAGAATCTGTTTCAGAGGAAACTACAATTAAAAATATTGGATCAGAAAAAATATCAACCAAAAATGAAATTTCTGCAATTGAAGATATTATAAATGAAAAACAGGTTGAAAAAGGTTGCCGGTTTTATTCGCCATTGGTAAAAAGTATTTCAAAAAAAGAAAACATAAGCCTTGCTGAATTAGAAAGTATTTTAGGATCAGGTAAAGATGGTCGCGTTCAGAAAGAAGATATTCTTAAATATATTGAAACCCGAAAAATATACTCTAATAATTTTGTTTCAAAATTACCTGAAACAAATATAGCATCAAATCAAGTTTCGGCATCAATTCAAGTACCGATAGAAATTTCAAAACCAACTATTATAATTAATTCTGGTGATGAAATAATTGAAATGGACCGTATGCGTAAGCTCATTGCTGAGCATATGTTAATGTCGAAACAGGTTTCACCTCACGTAACTGCAGTCCTTGAAGCAGATGTTACGAATTTGGTTTTATGGCGTGAGAAGAATAAAGTTGCTTTTGAAAAACGTGAGAATGTAAAGCTTACTTATATGCCGGTTTTTATTGATGCAGTGGCTAAAGCACTTAAAGACTTCCCGATGGTTAATTCATCTGTTGACGGAACTAAAATAATTCTTAAAAAAGCTATAAATATAGGTATTGCTGTTGCCCTGCCAACGGGAAACCTTATTGTTCCTGTATTAAAAAATGCTGACAAAAGAAATTTGCCTGGTTTGGCAGCTGATTTAAACAGACTTGCAGATAACGCGAGAAAAAATAAATTGAACCCTGATGATATACAAGGTGGAACATTTACTATAACAAATTTTGGGGACCTTTCGAAATTTATTTGGCACACCAATAATTAATCAGCCACAGGTAGCTATCTTAGCCACTGGTACAATTGAGAAAAAACCGGCAGTCCTCGAAACCCCGACAGGAGATGTTATTGCTATCCGTCATAAAATGTACCTGTCTCTTTCTTATGATCACAGGATTGTAGATGGCGCTTTAGGCGGTGCTTTCCTAAGAAGAATTGCAGATTATTTAGAAGATTGGGATTTAAATAAAAGCTTTTAAACATAAATCGAATAAACTAATTTTAGTCTGAAATATCATCGTCTTAATGAAATTTTTAGTAATGGAAATTGAAAAGGTATATAGCATATTAAAAACTGAAAAACCGGTACTCGAAAAATGGTATTACCTGATGGCGCTAGGAAGGGCACTCGATGACCGCGCCCCAAATTATTTAAAACAAGCTATTGGTTGGTCGTATCATGCGCCAGCTGCCGGCCATGATGCAATACAATTGGCATTGGGACAAATGTTCGATAGAAAAACCGATCATTTGTTTCCTTATTACCGCGATTTAGTTACTGCAATTTCAGCTGGGCTTACTGCTGAGGAAATAATTCTTAACGGGATATCGAAAGCTGCCGATGTTGCAGGCGGTGGCAGGCACATGTCAAACCATTTTGCCAAGCCTGCCTGGAATATTCACAATGTTTCATCTGCTACCGGAAACCATGCATTGCAAGCAACCGGAGTAGGCCGTGCAATGAAGAAATATAAGCATAAAGGTGTTGTTTTTTGCTCTCAGGGAGAATCTTCAGTTTCCGAAGGCTATGTTTACGAAGCTATAAACGGCGCTTCAAATGAAAAACTTCCTGTAGTATTTGTTATACAGGATAATGGCTATGGAATTTCTGTTCCAAAAAAAGACCAGACTGCAAATCGGAAAGTAGCAGAGAATTTTGTTGGTTTTAAAAACCTTGCGATACTTTATTGCAATGGAAAAGATGTTTTCGACTCAATGAATGTCATGTCGGAAGCCAGGAATATAGCTTTAATTGATGGACATCCGGTTATTGTTCATGCAAACTGTGTACGGATTCACTCACATTCCAACTCCGACCGCCACGAATTATACAGGGACGACTTCGAGTTGAATTACGTGCGCGAGTACGATCCATTGGCAAAATTTCGCAGGTTGTTAATCAGGTACAATCGATTATCTGAAAAAGAATTACTTGGAATTGAAGAAAAAGTCAAAGCCGAAGTAAAGGAAGCGCATAAAAAAGCGATGGCATCACCTGACCCAACTCCCGAATCAATTTTCAATTTTGTAATTGCCGAACCATTTCATAGTTCAAAATATCCTGAAGGTTTACACAATTTCGAAGGACAACCCAAAAAATATATTGAAGCGCTTAATGAAACGATAAGAGCAGAATTCAGGCTTAATCCCGATACTTTTCTTTGGGGACAGGATATTGCCAATAAAGATAAAGGCGGGATTTTTAATGTTTCAAAAGGTTTGCAAAAAGAATTTGGTAAAGAAAGAATTTTTAATGCCCCCATAGCTGAAGATTATATAATTGGAACAGCAAACGGAATGTCACGCTTCAATGATAAAATCAGAATAGTTGTAGAAGGCGCTGAATTTGCAGATTACTTCTGGCCTGCAATGGAGCAATTAGTAGATACTTCGCATGACTATTGGCGATCGAACGGCCAGTTTTCTCCAAATATTACAATTAGATTGGCTTCAGGTGGTTATATCGGAGGTGGATTGTACCATTCGCAGACTATCGAAGGAGTTTTAACAACTTTCCCTGGAATTAGGGTAGTCTATCCTTCTTTTGCAGATGATGCTGCAGGGTTGATGCGCACTTCTATTCGCTCGCGCGGAGTTACTATGTTCCTGGAGACAAAAGCATTGTATAATGCCCCTAAGGCTGCAACACCTGTCCCGGACGATTTTGAAGTGCCTTTTGGAAAAGCACGTATTCGTAGGCCTGGCAAAGATTTAAGTTTAATAACATACGGCAATACTACTATTATGTGTATCGAAGTCGCAGACCAGATTGCTAAAGAAAATGGAATTGAAATCGAAGTGCTCGATTTAAGATCGTTATCGCCATTAGATAAAGGTGCAATTTTTAAAACTGTAAAGAAAACCGGGAAAGTTTTAATTGTTCATGAAGACAAGGTATTTGGTGGTTTTGGTGGCGAAGTTGCTGCAACTATTTCTTCGGAAGTATTTGAATTTCTGGATGCTCCGGTTAAACGCATCGGTTCAACTTTTACTCCGGTCGGTTTTAACAGGATTCTCGAAAAAGCAATTTTGCCTGATAATGAAAAAATTTATAATGCTGCATTAGATTTAATCAAATATTGATAATAACTTACTTCATTTTGTTTTAAAATTAAAAGAATTATGAATAAAGTGGCATTGATTTATAGCTATAATACACAAAAGACATCTCAGGCAGCAAAAGAAATTAAAGAGATATTTGGGCAAGCAGAAATTGATGAAATCAATGCCGAAGAAATCAATGGCAAGAGATTTTTGGAATATAGTAATTTAATTATTGGAGTTCCTACCTGGTTCGACGGTGAATTGCCAAATTACTGGGATGAATTTGTTCCCGAACTTGAAACCCTCGATTTAAAAGGAAAGAAGATTGCTATATTTGGAAATGGCGACCAGCGGGATTATCCTGAAAATTTTGTTGATGCGATCGGGCTAATGGCAGAAATACTAGAATCAAGAGGTGCTTCAATAATTGGTAAAACTTCTGTTGAAGGTTATAAATTCGAGAAATCAAGGGCAGTCCATAATGGAGAATTTTCTGGCTTGGCTTTGGATTTTGAAAACCAGTCAGAATTAAATACGAAACGAATTAAAAACTGGGTTAGTTCTATTAGAAAATTATTTCAATAAATTTATTTATACAAATCCGACTCTTTTACCAATCCTTCTTTAACGACAGTTTCTTTAATGTTCGATTTGTCTACGGCAATTGGATCGAAGAGTAAAGTAGGTACATCAATTCTGTTATTGTTAATACTGGTTGTATTTTCTATTTTTTGATTTTTGACTAGTTTTACTGCAATCTCCAAAGCACTTTCAGCAAGAACTTTCAGAGGCTTAAAAATTGTCATGGTTTGTTTACCAGTAATAATATTTCGTAATGCCTGGGGTTCTGCATCCTGACCGGTAATTATTGTTTTTGAATAATCAATTCCCAATTCTTCACATGCCCTGTTTGAACCATACGATAATCCGTCATAAGAAGAAAGGATTACATCTGGCACATTATTGCTACTAAGTTTTAAATATTTTTTCATTTCATAATATGCATTCTCCGCTGTCCAATCTTCAACAAATATATCGTATACTATTTTTATTTTTCCCGATTGGACATTATTTCTGATCGCATCCAATTGTCCGTTTTTTACAAAAATAGCATTTCTGTCGGCTTTATCTCCGCCTAACAATAAGTAATTTCCTTCCGGCTTTAATCGTAATGCATATTCGGCCATGTATTTTCCGACATTGTAATTATTATGCGATATATAGAAATCCAAATCGCAGTTGTTAATTAACCTATCGTATGCAATAACCTTAACGCCCGAATTGTGTGCATCCCTGACAATTTCGGCAGCAGTATTGGTATTAACGGCCATAATTACCAATACATCAATCCCATCTTTGATCAGTTCCTGGGCCTGATTTCTTTGAAGTTTGTCATCGCTTTTTGCATCAGTAACCATAACTTCGCAATTCAGTTCAGCAGCTTTAGCCTTGAAAAATTGTGTTTCTATTGCCATCCTGGAAGCTGTTGTATATGGAAACATCAACCCGATTTTTAGATCTGCATGTTTTTTGCATGAAAACATGAAAATGCCCAGTACAATAATTATCAGCCAATTAATTTTAAGTTTTGACATATACATTATCTTTATATTTTAATCCAATAATAATAAATATATTTCAAAAGTGAACTGTTTCGGGTCAATATTGAAATAATTAATAAATTGCAAATACCCTAAACTTCATTTTTGATTAAAGATACTTTAAATATATCAGTAAAATAAGGTTGTAATTTTTTATCTTTTATTAATAAAGGAAGCATAAGTTTTCTATCTTCAAAGTATTAAATATTTGTTAAACACACAAACTACTTTGTCCTGATAATAAATACTGCTAATTTCGCCCTGCAACTTTAACAAGTTAATATTTTATTTTTAGTGATATTTAAAATAGTTAGATAAGAAAGTACTTTAAATTATAGGGTCGGAATAATTAGTTATCAACTATTTAAAACAAATTTATTATTTAGGTTTTTTATTAAAAATTTGAATTTGAAAAGATAAAATTTTAAGTGTCGGGAACAAAATTTTAATTGGTTTAATTTACATTTTTCAATGTATCTCAGTAGATTACGTAACTTTCTATTTTTTTTGACAGCAATAATTATCTTTCCCTGTTATTTGTACTCACAAAACATCGAATCCATAAAAATTACTGCAAATAATTCAAAAATGCCTTTAATTGGCTTTTTTCACGACATTGAATTAAAAAATCCGGTTAAATTTTATTTCAAAAATGGATGGTTCCTTGGTGATTCTATTAGTTTAAATTTTGATAATACACCATTGACCAGGGTATTGGACAGGATAACTGATGCAAAACCTTTTATTTATCAGGTTGTTCAGGGCAATATGATTGTTTTTATGCCAAAAGAAGATGTTGCAATGTTGTTGGGCGAAATGATTGATATGGACCAGGGTTTCGATTTAAATATTATTTCGGTTGGTAATCCCAACGAAGCGGGTAAATTTAAGAAAGTCGAACTTAAGGGAAAAGTTAAAGATGGAAAAACTGGCGATCCTTTAATAGGTGCAAACCTGCAAATTGAAAAAACCATACAGGGTTGTGTCAGCAGTGTATCAGGAAATTATTCTTTAATAGTTGCACCTGGAATTTACAGTTTAATTGTTACATGTATTGGTTATGAGAAGGCAATATATAAAGTTAAAATAATCAGTAATGGCAATCTTGATTTTGAACTTTTTGAAAAGTCATTGAAAATTGACGAAATTTCAATTTACGCCCAGCGTCCTGATAAAAATGTTAGGAGCAGTCAGATGAGCCTGGTTGAAATGGATGCAAAAAGTATAAAACAATTGCCATCGTTAACCGGTGAAAAAGATATACTTAAAAGTTTTACAATGATGCCAGGCGTAGTTTCGGTAGGAGAGTTCGGTTCCGGAATAAATGTACGTGGAGGTGGCGAAGATCAAAATCTCTATTTAATTGAAGGTGCTCCTATTTATAATACATCGCATGTATTTGGCCTTATGTCTGTAATTAATCCTGATGCGGTAAATAATGTCACATTATATAAAGGTCATATTCCGGCTAATTTTGGAGAACGGGTTTCTTCAGTTATGGATATTCAGGTAAAAGATAATAATTGCAAAGAATTAAAGGCTAAAGGAGGAATCGGTTTGTACGACAGCCGGCTAATGATTGAAGGACCAATAGGTAATGATAGCCTTACTTTTAAGATTGGTGGCAGGCCAGTTATTCTGATTGGCTTTTACAAAATGTGCCGGATTATTATTTGCAGAACAGCTCAGCATCATTTTACGATTTAAATGCTTTTTTGAATTGGAATTTAAAAAATGACAGGATCACTGTTTTTGCATACAACAGTAAGGATAAATTCAATTACGCACATCAACAGGCATATGAATATGGGAACATCCTGGGTTCGGTAAACTGGAATCATTTTTTTAATCAAAACTTAAGTTCTTTGTTAACGCTTGCTTATAGCCAATACGATGCATATCAGGACGATTTAACAACAATATTTGAAAAAAGCCGTGTTGCATCGCAAATCAAATATGTCTGTGGAAAGTACAATATAAAATATAATGGTATTAGCCATAATAGTATTGATGCCGGTTTACAGGTTATCCGTTACCAGGTGCAACCTGGTAAAGAAACGCCACTCGATTCAATTTCATTAATTCCGGTACAATCACTTTCATTACAAAGGGCTATTGAAGATGCATTTTATGTTAACGATTTATTTGATATAAACGAACATTATTCAATCAATGCAGGATTACGCTATTCCGGTTATTACCTTTTATGGCCTTTAAACTGTACTGGATTATAGCAAAGGTTATCCTCTATCACCTACCACAGTATCCGATTCGACAATTTATAAAAAAAATAAAATTGTTCAATCATACCACGGTATTGAACCACGATTGTCATTTAAAATTCAGTTCGATGAAAGAAATTCATTAAAACTTAGCTATAACAGGAACGAGCAATACATTTCATTGATTTCATATTCTTCAATATCTACACCGACTGATGTTTGGAAATTATCAGATTATTTTTTGAAGCCGATTATTTCAGATCAATTTGCAATAGGTTATTATAGGAACTTTAAGAATAATATTATAGAAACTTCGATAGAATTGTACTATAAAAAGCTTTCAAATTTGACTGAATATAAAAACGATGCGAATATTGAAATGAACGAGCATTTGGAAACTGAATTGATTAATGCTTCGGGGAAAAATTACGGAATAGAATTTTTACTTAAAAAGAACAAAGGGAAGTTGGATGGATGGATTAGTTATACATATTCCCGTTCATTGAAAAAAACTAACGGGTATTATCCTGAAGAGAAAATAAATGACAATTTGTATTATCCTTCTTCTTATGATAAACCAAATGATTTGACGATTGCCGGGACATATCACATTAACCGGAGATGGAGATTAGCTGGTAATTTTAATTATTCGACAGGCAGGCCTATAACGCTTCCAGAAATAAAATATTCAGTGCCGAATGATATGTATTCATTGTATAAAAATGTTTCAAATGAAATTATATATTATTCAGACAGGAACAAATACAGGCTTCCTGATTATCACCGTCTCGATATATCAATAAGTATGGACGAAAGCCTGAGAATAAAAAAGAAATGGAAAGGAAGCTGGACATTTTCTGTATTAAATGTATATGCCAGGAAAAATGCTTATTCAGTTTTTTATAAAAAAGAAACCCCTTCTGTGGCAAACAATTATGAAACATTTAGTTTATATGAAATGTATTTTATTGGCCAACCGCTGCCAACTCTAACATATAATTTTATATTTTAATAAATGAGGCCTGTTAAAGTCATATTACTGTTTGTTTGGTTCATATATATAATTATTTCCGGATGCCAGGAATTATATGACGGTGATAATATACAAAGTAGTCAAAAAATCCCGGTATTTCAGGGAGCCATTACCGATGATCCCTAACCGTACACGGTAACAATCTATTGGGCTACGGCTTATAATGCCTCTCTTCCAGCGCCTATAGGCAATGCCAGGGTATATATTTTAGATAATTTTGGAAACATTGAACTACTCAAACAAACATCAATCGGAACTTATGTAACAGCTGCAAATGGGATAAGAGGCATAACTGGCAGAAAATATACATTGCGTGTGCTGTTAAGTGATAAAAGCCTGTATGAATCTGTGTCTACCATGTTATATCCGAAAACTAATATTGATTCAATTTATTCTGAGATAGGATACACTGATATAGTTAATACTGAACAGGATGGTAGCATCGTTACAGAACATATTGACGGTTTAAATGTTTTTGTGGATGTTATTACCGATAAAAATAATACTGATTACTTTAAATTTGATTGCCTGTATTTTACACAAAATACACATTCTCTAATACCCAAAGGCCCTTCAAATCGTCATCCGCCAATTATTTATTGCAGGAACCTTTCCATATCATCGGATATTTCACAAGTTGAATCAACCATCGCTGATGGCGACAAACAAATAATAAAAAAGAAGTCTTTGGCTTTTCTGCCATATTACGTTGACTTGAGTGGTACCAGTACAACAACCCCGGTTTTAAATGTTGGCTGGCTTGTATCTGCGACTTTATCTTCAATTTCGTCCGAAGCTTATAAATATTATTTTTCAATTTCAGAACAATTAAATGCCAGCGCACGCATGTTCGACCCAATACCATCGCAAATTAAGGGCAATATGCATTGCGTTACTGATTCTACACGTGTTGCATTAGGATTGTTCGAGGTGACTTCTCAAACAACCAGGAATATCGCATTCAGTTGGGCACCAGGTATGACAAAAAATAAATAGAGTTAATGTTAATGAAATTGGCCCGTTAAATGATTCTTGTGATACCAATTTTACTCCCAGTTACTGGATAGACTTTGCGAAATAAAAAAATTGAATAAATTGATTAGCCTTATTACAA
>CAVSGB010000206.1:0-7743 GCA_963726845.1 uncultured Bacteroidota bacterium
ATCTGCACTGCCAAGCAAGCCATTGCAGAAATAATAAGTAAACAAACCCGATTCGGATGCATCTAAGCCCAAAGAAGTTTCTTCGCCAGTACTGGATGTAATTATGGTAAAGTTTGGATAATTGACAAATCCGTTTTTTGCTTTTATTTTTACGCCCTTAAATCCGGTAATATTCTCAGCCAATAATTTTTCAGATGACCTTGAACTGCCGCTAAAACATGCATCGAGTATTACAGTGGTACTGCGGGCTTCAATTTTATTCAAGTCTTCATATAATTTTTCAATATCATAACCGAAATCTTCAATGCCTTCGCGAACACCATCATTTGGGAAAAGGTAAATTTTGCTGCCGTCCTTGTTTGGCATTCCATGTCCTGAGTAAAATACAAAAACATCAGTTTCACCTTTTACCACAGAGCGCTGCAATTCGCCCCATTCAGGATTGAAAATTTTGCGTAAACGAGTACTTGTTACATCTTCATTTCGAAGCAAAATAACATTGTTAATACCTAAACGCTTTTTAAAGTATTCTTCCATTAGTTCTGCATCATTAGCAGCATAAGGAGCCGGTTGAAGGTTTTGATATTTTTCAATACCAATTACTACTGCAATTGCATTTTTTCGAACAGACTTACTTTCCGGAACTTTCCGGATATCGTTTATTTCACCAAGATTTACAGTAAACTTTTGAGATTTATATTCGAATTTTGCCACTGATCTCTGAAGTGATGCTATATCAGGCTGAACATTTACAATGTTAGGTTTTGATGGCTTTTGTTCTAACACAATAGGTAATTGCATATTTTTATAACTTCCAACTCCTAAAGACTCTTTTATAGAAAGAAATACCGGAAGTGTATCAAGCCCGGCAGTGCGTTTGTTTGGAGTGAGAAAAAAACTAACCTCTTTGACCTCAGCAACATTAAAAGTACCAATTTTGCCGTTTCCCTCGTCAATATATATGTTAAGACTATTTGTAGAAATTGAGTATTCGGTATTTAAAGCCGGGTTTTGGCCAATATTTTGAAGTACCAATTTCACTTTAACCTTTTCTCCTGGTTGAATTGCGCCATCTTGTTTAATAGCACTGGTTCCCTCTCCACGGTCAATAATTTCAATTCCACTGAGTACTATTTTAGGAGGGTTGTAAGCAAAAGTATTCAAGACTAAATAGGCAGGATCCATGTCGAAACCAAATTTTTCTGACACATTTATTTCAAACCTGTGCTGTCCTGTTTTTAAGTCAACTCCTGATTTAATAGGTATTTCAAAAGTTTTCTTTTCGCCATTACGCAACACATCTAATTTCACATCTGAAATTTTTATAGCAGCATCGGGATTGTTGTCAATAATATGAATTACCAAATCACTTGCATAACCTTCTCCTTTATTGCTTAGTGTAATTTTAAGGACAGCAGACTCCATTGCTTCAAGAATTCCGTTACCATTATCATCAGAAAAAGAGAGTTCAGCAAAAAGATTCGGGGGCAAACCACGTTTACCTTTGTAACGCTCATCATTCATAATGTTAAGCCTGTCCTGTGCAAATTTATCACCTGGCTTATATTTTAATGCTTCTTCATAATAATATTTGGCTTTTACCCAATCATTTCCAAAATAAGGTTTTTCAGCATTATCGATGGCGATATCATATAAGGGTCGCGTGTCGAGTCTTGTTTCCTTACTAATAACGTTTAAAGCATTTCTCTTAGAAGGTACATATATTGCACCATCCATTTCTATAGCTTTTCTGTATGCTTTATTATTTTTAGAAAAAATGGTAACCAAATCTATTGTCCAGATTGCACCTGCTGCACCATAGCAACCCATGCTATAAGCAAACGAAGAATTGTAATTTGATAATGCAGCATCTGCCTGAGTTTTATTATGGCTTGTAAGGTAATTGTTATATTGGTTGTTTGAATTTATATAATAATATGAACCGGCAGCAATTAAACCCCAGCCAACAAGCCCCTTTAACCATGAATATTTGCTATTACGTATATTTTGACCTCCCAACCCAGGCCAAATAAAAGACAGGCTTACATTTTTAACGGGGGTATGCAATGCCAAAGGCCTAACTGTTGTGTAGGCATAATAATTGCCCGAAATGAATTCATTATTTTGCTTTTTGTAATCCCAAATAATTGTTTTCTGAGTGTATGTCTGACCCGTAATAACAGAAATATTCTTTTTATCTATATCAATTACTTTTTGACCAGAGCGAAGTTGAAGCTGAATGTCATTCTTATTGTCTTTTAAACCTGAAACTGAAGTATTAATCGTCCCTTTTTGCCTATCGAACCACAGAGAATCGATAGTTACATTTTGAGCTATTGAATTGTGTAGGTAATAGGTACAGACTATAAAAAAAGTAAGTAAGAATATCTTTTTCATACTTTTCAAAGAAATAAAGTTAAGAAAAATGATGAAAAGAAATGCAAAGAATTGATTTAAAAGAGGAAAAAGTTGCAATTGGTATTAACTTAACCTGTTTCCAATGAAATAAAAAGTATTGAAAATAACTATAAAGAACTTTTAAACCCTATTGGTGACAGATTGCAACCTGAACATAATATTATTGCCGCGAAAAGAATAAATGAATATGGATATTATGGACATAAAAAGAAAAAAACAGAAGATTTAAATAAGCCTACCATAGGTGACAAAGCGAATAAAGATTAAGCTAAAAGCATGTGAAAAATTTATTTTTGCTTGAAGTGATAGAAGAAATTTGAATGTGTTACAAAAGCTCTAGAGCTAGGGATTTATTCTTCAAAGCGGAATTTCAAATTCTGCTTAGCGAGGAGTTTCGTTTACTAAAATGGTTGTGGTAAAATTTGCTGCTGTCAATTTCTTTTCGTCTTCGGTTTGTGGTTTTTCTTTGGCATTAGGTTGTCCTATTCCTGTTGTTATCAAGTTGAGTAAACTCTCTTGAATATATGTGCTCCAAGCATTTTGACAAATATCATAACACTCATATTCGGGAACTAAACCAACCTGTGTAAACCGGAGTTGTGTTTTATTGTTCTTTTCAGTAATCTCAAAAATAATTTTGTTGTCTTTCCATTCGCTCTTGTCTTTAGTAAAATTAAAATAGTTGTCCATTACCAGCCAAACTACTTTCTTGTTTGGAATAAATTCCACTATTTTCATTTTGCAGCGATGAACATCTTCATAATGATATGTCCACTCATCATTAAGTTTGTTCGTGCTACCTTCAATTTCTTCACTCCACCACCCGCGAACATTGTTGATAGCTTTGAATGTTTCTTCTGGTGTTTTGTCTACCAAAATGCTAGTTGTAAAATCTTTTGTTATCATTTTGATTTATTTTATTAATACGGATTGAAGTTTTTAATTAATAATTATTTTTCGAGTACGTTTTTCAAATTTGACGAACTAATATCCATTTGTTTCGCAAACATTTTTTCAAATATTGGTATCATTATGCTTAGAGGATATTTCATTGGACCTGTATGGCTCAAGTTTACTTTTGTTTGATTATCAGATAAAGATTCTGTGTCCATAATTAAAGTGGCAGTGAATGTCAATGGTTTTACAAAACGCATTTCTATTTCAATTCTTTTCTCTTCAATAATGTTCATAATTTCCTTTTCACCTATACCGACATTTTTATTTCCGCTAAATGCAATTATAAATCCAACTGTTCCGTCTTTTCCTCTGAATTCTTGTTTCTTGTTTGGGTTTGTCTTTTCATTTTTGTTCCACTCGTCTTCGTTTTTGAGTAGTTTTAAATAGTCAAATACTTTTTGTAGAGGTGCATTGATGATAATTTCACGCTTGACATAATGTTCTCTCTTCGTGAAAAGCCCAATAATTAAAAGCAAGGCAATGATGCCTGCTAACACGAGTAAAATTGTAATTAAGATATTCATTTTTAATTGTTTTTATTCATTTTAAATATTTATTTATTTCGTTTCTCCCACTCGTGTCGTTTATTTAAAAGCGTCTCGCTTTTGTTGTGGTAGCAAGATTCTACCTAATAATTTGCCCGAGTGGGATACTCGTGCTATCGAGTTTGCTTATTTTGAATAAACACTGAATGTAAGAGTGTCAAAAAATAATGTAAGTGAAATAAGTTTTCCATCTTTTGCTTTCCAAATTTCAGCAACGTCTCCATTGATACTTTTTCCGTTTGGAAAAACAAAGTCATAGTTTCCAATCACGCAAGCATTGTCGCCATCTACTATGAGTTCTTTTACTCTCATTGAGGTAAATAATTGAGAGAACCTTTTGATAATTTCAATGTATGCTGCCTTGCCTACTATTGGAGTTGTCTTTGTCATATCTCCACCTATAAATTTAAAATCATCAGATAGAACCGAATCCCAATTACTCTTTTGTGCAAAACCTTTATAGTAATTCTCTAACAGTTCTTTTGTAGTCATAACGTTTACATTTTAGAAGTCATTATTTTTTATCATTTATAACAACAGAAGTATCAGAAAAGTTGTAACTATTTTTATGATTTTGGTTACAAACTTTCGGAGATTCTAGCATTGCCGCTAACGCTTGATTAGAGGTATATTGAGTTGTGATTAAAGCGGAATTTCAAATTCCGCTTAGTAGAGGTTAATAAAAGAAAACGTAATTACAAATTAAACTTAGCTGATGAACTTTATTTTTAAAGCCTTATATTTGATTTAGAATATTTTAATAATAGTTTAAACAAAAATAAAAATGAATAAAGCAGAATTATTTGACACATTGGAAAAGGATAGATCAATTCTGACTGAAGGTGGATTAATTCAACTCTTAAAAATATATTTTACTGGTAAAAAATATCACGTTCCTGAAAATGGAAATACTCCTTTGCCTAGAAATTATAGAATATGGGTTGATGACCAGGAAAACACATATGAACTTCAAAAATATATTGAGTTTTTAAAAGAAATTAATGCTTATAGATTTGTTTTAATTCCTGATAACACATATTCTATTATTGCGCATAAAAATTTATTTGAAATTGTTGATAAAGCAATAGATATAATTAATAATAAGGAATAATTAGAAAATTAAGCTGAGAAAGCGTAATTGCAAATTACGCTTAGTAGAGCCGGGTTAAAGCTCCACAATAGTTAAAGGTTGCAGGAGCCATGATTTAAAATCCAGTGGTACTTTGTTATAATGATTGCTTGACTTTAAATAAATATTTGTATAATGATTGTATAAGAAATCAAAAAAGCTGTTATTCTTGTCTTCATGGAGCCATATATTACACAAATCATGCACATAGAATGTAACGTTTTTGCCTGAGTATGATTCTTCAATTTTAGACAAGAAACTATTTATTGAGTCTGATTCTTCTGTTGTTGGTTCTTCACATCCTGGTACACCAGAAGTATTGCTGCTCTTTCCGTCAGTTTTATTGCCTGTTCCTTGGACATGCTCAGAAGGACAGCTTTGGTTTGTGATATTGATAATTTCATTTTTTGTTTTTATTACTTCGTTTTCAATTAAATCTGCAATTATTAAATCACCCATTATTTCAGCCAAACATGGCGGTTCAGCTGAGGTATCAAGAAAATAATCCCAGATTAAATTGAACTTTTTTTCAATTTCTAAGGAATATTTATTGCCGTATAAATCATTAATAAAATTAAGTAATACCTTGGCGTTATCACCTTTTTTATGTTGAAATTTAACGTGCATATTTTCTCTTTTAACGATAAAATAGGGCGAATTCATTTTGATTCAGTTTAGACGAATTTATATTGATAGTCTAACTTAAAAACCTAATTGCGGTAGGGTTTTCTGAATTTATTTTTCCTTACCAATGTTGGGATCAAGTTCGTTTGCTTTATTATAATCTTCTAAATAGCCTTTTTCGTCTTTCAAGTTTGCTTTTGCTTTAGCCCTGTTGTAATAAAGACCTGCAATTTTCGGGTTTAATTCAATAGCCTTGTTATAATCCGTAAGGGCACCTTCAAAATCTTTATGGTTTAGTTTTAAAGTACCACGATTTCCAAAAGCATAAAATTTATTTGAATCAAGTTCAATGAACTTATTGTAGTTAGACATTGCCCCTGAATAATCATCAATCATTGAGTATATAAATGCCAAATCGTAGTGTAACTCTGATAATATTGGGATTAAAGGTATTCTTTTAAATAAATCAACAATTTTCCCGTCACGGTCGATAAAAACATACCTGTATTGACTTAAAAAGGGATAATGATTATAAGACTTTTTTAACTCAATACATTTGTTATAATCTTCTATTGCGGCTTTATAATTATTCGATGTATAATTTGCTTTTGCCCTAAGGTACCAGCCTACTTCATCATCAGGAACAAAATTGATAAAGATGTTAAAATCTTCGATAGCTCCTTGAAAACTGCCTGTACAAAATCTTGCAAAACCCCTTAACAAAAAAGCAAATGAATAATTTGGATTTTGATTTATAACAGATGAAAGTAATGGAATAGCATTTATTGTATCTTCTTTTTTTCTTGATTTATATAAAAATTTTTCTGCTTTATAATATTTTAAATCAAATTCAATATTATAATAATAGTTTGTTCCATTATATCTGAGAAATTCATCGGTATTCATTAAATAGAAAGCTTTATTAAACGCGTCTTCTAATTTAGTAGGAATGGCATTATCCGCAATTAAATTTTCTTTTTTACGTTTCGACAGGTGTTCGGTTATTTCTTCCCGATATGAGTTAAGGTCATATTCCAAAGGGCGCAAAAGCCACGATTTAAAATTGAGAGGAACAATACCTACATTATTACATGATTGAATATATATTTGATGGTATTGCTCATTTAAAAAAATATTGAAACTGTATTTACAACCTTCGGCAATCCATAAATTGCAAAGTTGACTTATGTTCAAAGTGTATTTATCACAAGGATATTTTTCTGTAATCCAGATAATAAATGCTTTTATATCGTCGCTTGTTTCTTTTTGCGTTTCCAATATTTCTCTATCTCCTGTTGGTACATCAGTTGCAAAGCTGCTTTGTGTGTTACCTGAAAGGCTTGTTCGCTGACCATCCGGCGAAGAATTGGCGCTATTTGTTCTTTTGATAGTATCATTATCGAAATTTTTAAGTTCATAATCTATTAATGAGCGTACAATATTGGTATCCATTATTTCGGATATTCCTTTTGGCTCTTGCTTGCTGTAAATATAATGGCGCCATATATCGCATAATGTTTCATCAACCTTTTCTTCCAACGTGTTTGAATAAAAATCAACATTGTATTTGCTCTCTATCAAAGGATAATCGCCACGTTTTATTATTGATTCGATTTTCATAAGAGTTTTATTAATACTCAAATGAAGGTACTATTGAATATAAACAAAATGCAAGTTCGAAAAGTGGCTGTTTACACGAATGGACAAGGGAAGTTTGACGAACGGAAAATGAGCGTTTATACCAATCAGTTATACAAAAACTTGAGTATCAGTTATTTTTTAGTCAAAATTCAAAATTTTGATGAGGCCTAGTATAAAATTGATTCGGATTTTGAATGAAAAGTAAAAATATGGAAATAGCATTTAGATTAATTTCTGAAAAGCCCTAAAACAAAAAACTACTTATTACGTTTAATAACAAGGAAAAGCTATAAAATTGATAAATTGTTATAGTATAATATATCAAATAAAACAATAAAAAATAAAAATTCTTTGCAAAAAGACGTAACTTTATAGCTAAGTTTGCAAACTTAATTTAAAAATAAATGAGTGGTTTCCAGATAGATATTG
>CAVSGB010000207.1:0-10156 GCA_963726845.1 uncultured Bacteroidota bacterium
GATGCATTGACCTTGTCTTCCCTCAATGAACGATCAAAGCCCCGCCCCCGCTCCCACGGAGCGCCGGGCAGATCGCAATAAATTGTATTTGTCAAAATACGGATCAGTAAATCCGCATACAGTTACGGCACGGCAGATCCACAGTTTACTCGCTTCCCTTGGCATCAACCTCTCCGCACGCCATTCGTTCGCAAAACTTCTGATACACTTGCTTCAGTCGTTCACGCAAGGTCACTTTCTGATTTCATTCATCGATCGCATTTTCCCGACATTCAAAAGTACCGTTGCGCGCCATCGGGACGTGTCGAATATAAATAGTCCATCATATCCTGAGACATCCGCAATTTCCTGCGCAAATTCTGCTATAGTTAGTTCCTCCCCATTTCCGACGTTCATGTGCACTTCACTAGCGGCTGCTGAAATTGGTTTTTTGAGGGCGCGATGCGGAACATTGATTTAGAAGTCGTGCTGGCGCAGGAAAGATTTGTCGCGGCCACCGCGTGGATTTTACCTCTGCGTTCAGCTCCAGTTGTCCCCGCGTTTTTCAGCAGCCTGCCTTTCGCTCTCCAATAGAAGAACGCGAGTCGGCTGGGTCGTCAACAAGAAATGAACCTTCTCCTGCGGTCTCCGCTTCTCCTGGCGGAGCCGCCTCATCAATTCCCGCATGGCTGTTTGTCTCAGTCCCGCCAGGTTTTCAATGCCTTGCGGATGGTTGACTTTACAAGCGAACATATGGTCTGGTTCCAAATTTTAAAGAGCTTCGCTTAAAACTTCTCACTTCAATGGATGTTTCGGAAATTCTTGAAATTCTTGAAAAAATAAACCAAATTTATAGAGGTTTTAGATTTGAGTTTTAAAAGCCTCACCCCAGCCCTCTCCTAAGGAGAGGGAGTTCCCCCTTCTCCAAAAGAAGAAGGGGTTAAGGGGTGAGGTTTTTTTCTTTCTTCATGCAGCGTTTTATCTGTTTCTTGCATTTTATTGTTAAATTGAACTAAAATTCAATTTAACATTTTACTTGAATTTCATGCAGAATAAATTAGAACTTGTAAAACAAAACAATAGAAAAGCACAGGAAAAGTTGTATAAGCATTTTGCCGACAAAATGTTTCTAACATGTTATCGATATGTCAGAAATGAAGACGATGCTGCAGATATTTTAAATTCAGGATTTTACAAAGCATTTAAAAATATTGGCACATGCGAATTTGAAAATGAAATAGCATTTGAATCTTGGCTCAGGAAAATAATGGTTAATGAAGCATTGATGTTTCTTCGAAAAATAAAAAAAACTGGCAAATCAATTGAAATTGAAAATGTTTTAAACTATGGATTTTCAGAAAATCATTTGGCCAATGAAGATTATTTGAAAATGATACAGAATTTACCTGAAGGATACCGAACAGTTTTCAATTTATATGCAATTGAAGGTTATAACCATGGGGAAATTGGAAAGATGCTTGATATTGGAGAAAGTACTTCACGGTCTCAATTGAGCAGGGCGAGGGAAATGTTACAAAATATGATCAGAAAAGAATTATGAGCGACAATGAAAATAAAATTGATTTACTGTTTCGACAAAAAGTTGTAGACTTAAATTCATTTCCTAAAGGGACAAAATGGAATAAATCGAGAGGGTGGGAGGGTTATGAAAAAATGTATTTAAGCAAAACATTAAAAATCTTAATTGCAGCTGCAGCAATTGGATTGATTTTAATTTCGATCTCATTATATTATTTTTTTAAACCTGATTTGCAAAATGAGACATGTTTTGTCGACATGACAGGCAAATCAATAAGAGAATTTAGGCTTTCCGGAGGGCATCGATGCTTTTTAGCACAGGAAAGCAAAATGCAATATACACAGGGCTCATTGAATTCAAAAGTAGATACTCTTTTTTTAGAAGGTGAAGCATATTTCGAAACTTCAAGCGAAAGAGAACTTGTTATTTTAGCGAAAAATACTGTAACGAGATGTAAAAATGCAATTGTTAATATTAATTCTTCAAAGTCAGGTCAGATGACGGTTATTACAACGATATCCGGAAATATTATAGCCAGGTGCTGTGACAATGGCTTTCCGGAAATGAAGGTTGGTGCTTCAGAAAAGTACTCAATAAATCAGGGTGGATTTTTTGCTTCAAAAGAACCGAATAACGATCCGAATTTTTTGGCCTGGAAAACCGGAGAGCTTAAATTCGACAATACTCCATTGGCCTATGCAATAAAATCAATTGAAGATTATTACGATGTAAAAATTGAAGTTAAATCAAGTACTATTAAATATTGCCGTTATACTTCAAAATTTACTAAAACCGATATCAATAAAGTAATCGACAACCTGAACCTTTCATTCAATACAACAGTTAAGAAATTTTCAAATGCGATAGTTCTTGAAGGTGGAAATTGCAGGTAATAATTAATTTGCCAATTTGCTAATGAATTTAATAAACCATTTAAAATAATCATTATGAAAAAGATTTTATGTTTACTAATAATTACGGCAAACTTAATTATTAGTTATGGCCAGGATAATTTCTGCGACCCGGTTTTGCTGGATGAAGTGAATAACTATCCGATGAAAGACGGGGCAATATGGTTAAAAGATTTTACAGTTAATTCTGATGCTGTGGAAAATAACTATTGCGAAATAAAACCGCAATATTCTGTGGTATTAAAAGCCAACAGTATTTATCGTTTTCTTATTAAGAGTTCGCCAAAATTTGATGGTAAAGCAAAACTTTCAATTCTCGATGGCAATATTGTACTTAAATCAACGACTTATCAGACTGGGAAAATTCCGGAATTTGTTGATATTGAAATAAAAGAAACCAAAATTTATCATATATTGGTTACTTTTCAGGATGGTAAAAAAGGATGTGCAGCTTTTGATATCTATCTTGTAAATAATTGAACAACTCTTTAAAAAATGCTAAAACGGTCCTTTTTTTTATGAAGAATTAAAGGAATAATTTAACTTAGCTAAAAATATTTTTAAAAGTTGTGAATTGCAATTGATGAATAAAAAAGATAAATTTGGTATTTAACTAAGTATATTATTAATCAACTTAAATTAAAATAAAATTATGAAGAAATTTATCACAACAGCAGTTATTATGGCGTTTATTGCCGGATGTTTATTTGGGCAAGCCCAGCCGCCACAGCAGAAGAATGGTAAAGCTGTTTTTGTAACAGAAAACCATGATTTTGGGTCGATTAAGGAAGTAGATGGGCCGGTAACTTTCGTTTTCGATTTTTCGAATGCCGGAACCGATCCATTACTTTTAAAAAATGTTCAGGCATCGTGTGGTTGTACTACTCCTGATTGGCCTAGAGAACCTATTTTGCCAGGGAAAAAAGGTTCTATCAAAGTCACCTTTAATCCGGCCAACAAAGCAGGAGGTTTTGATAAACAAATTACAATAACTTCCGATGGTAATCCGGGAACACAGGTTTTACATATAACAGGTACAGTTGTTCCTAAGCCAGCTCCAGTTCCGGCACCTGCCGCTGCACCAGCACCACCTGCTAAATAAGGATTAGTTTGTTGAAACTGATTTTATCATAATTAAATGCCACAGAACAGTTGACTTTTCGTCTTGTTTTGTGGTATTTTTATTTGAGGCCCACAACGGTTTTTTTAGATTTTGGGTAATCTATAGTGTAATGCAAACCACGGCTTTCGTGTCTATGTTGTGCGGATTTAATGATGAGGTAACTTACGTTTATAAGATTGCGCAGTTCGCATAACATTTTTGACAATTTTGATTTTTTATAAAGTTCTTCAGTTTCATTGTAAATTATTTCTAACCTGTTTTCTGCTCTTTGCAAACGTAAATCACTTCGGACAATACCAACATAATTGCTCATTATTTGCTGCATTTCCTTCATATTTTGGGTTATAAGAACCATTTCTTCAGGATGCGATGTACCTTCATCGTTCCAGGGTGGAATATTGTTGGGAATTGAATAGTTTCTATAATTTATTAGTGCATGTTTTGCTGCATTGTCGGCATATACAATTGCTTCAAGCAAGGAATTCGATGCCAACCTGTTTGCCCCATGAAGACCTGTCCTTGCAACTTCACCCGCAGCATATAATCGGTTAATCCAGGATTTTCCATCCATATCTACTTTTATGCCCCCGCATGAGTAATGTGCAGCCGGGACAACAGGGATCATATCTTTGGTAATATCAATTCCAATTGAGAGACATTTTTCATAGATATTTGGGAAATGTATAAGCAATCCTTCTTTTTCTATATGCCGGCAATCGAGATAGACAAATTCATGGCCGGAAATTTTCATCTCATTGTCAATTGCCCTTGCAGCAATGTCCCTGGGAGCAAGTGGTCCACGTTCATCATATTTATACATAAATTCTTTACCATCCTGACCCTTTAGAATGGCACCAAAACCACGCATTGCTTCTGAAATCAGAAATGATGGACGTTCTCCGGGATTAAATAATGATGTGGGATGAAACTGCACAAATTCCATGTCTTCAATAATTCCTTTGGCACGGTAAACCATTGCTACCCCATCACCAGTTGCTACAGAAGGGTTTGTAGTTGTATGATAAATATTGCCAGTACCACCTGTAGCCATCAAAGTTACTTTAGCAAGTATAGTTTTGATTTGATGCGTTTCAAGGTCCATTATATAAGCTCCAAAACATTCTATATTTGTATGATAACGCTTTACAAGAATTCCCAGGTTGTGTTGGGTAATAATATCGATGGCAAAATGTTTTTCATAAATAAAAATATTTTTATGTGCCCTGGCTTTTTGAATCAAAGCCCTTTGAATTTCCGCACCAGAAGTATCTTTATAATGTAAGACCCTGTTTTCAGAATGTCCTCCTTCGCGGCCTAAATCAAAATGGCCATCAGGTGTTTTATCAAAAACAGTTCCCCATTCGATGAGCTGGGCAATACAAGAAGGGGCTTTGTTAACAATCATCCTGACTACATTTTCATCGCATAATCCATCACCACATATAAGAGTGTCCTGAATGTGTTTTTCAAAAGTATCTGGTGAATAAGTAACCGACGCAATTCCACCCTGGGCATAACTTGTGTTGGTCTCGCTTATTTCTGCTTTTGAGACAACACAAACTTTACCAAAATCAGCTACCTTCAAGGCAAAACTCAATCCCGCAAGTCCGGAACCAATAACTAAAAAATCAAATTGTTCTTCCATATTTAATGGATTATTAACTAAACAAAATTAGCAATTTATAATGTTTTTGTCTGAAAATGAAGTTAAGAAAAGTTACTAATGCTATTTTATAACTTCAAAATTGAACATAAAAATAAAAATGATGAAATAATAAATGTCATTGACGAACATCTAAAAATCTTACACTAAAGTACGTATTTTGATGACAAATGTCATTATCGTGTGGTAATTTAAATCACCAGCCTTTAACAAAATACGATTTCATTTAGAGTTATTTTTACATTGTCAAGTAAAAATTGAAAGGTATGATTTCCTCTGAATTAAAAATTGAAGGTTCGAAAACCATGCCGGCCATAAGCTTTAGAAATGGCAAACTCAATATTATTGGCCGATCTATTCCTTCTGATTCAAAAGGACTTTACGAACCATTATTCAAGATGTTGTTTTTATATTCTCAACATCCTGAAGATTCGACTGAGATTAATATTCAGTTGGATTATCTGAATAGCGATTCTAACAGGGCATTAATGAATGTACTTCTTATGGCAGAAAAAATTTACGTAAAGGGAAACAAAGTTAGGGTCAGATGGTTTTATAAGAACAACGATTCAGTAATGTACGATCAAGGCAACATTTTCAAGTCTCTGATAGAGGTTCCGTTTTCATTCGAACCGATTCATTAATACTTTCATTAGGTTTTAAGGGTTTCAATGCCGGTCACAGCAATGTTTCCGGCATTGTTTTTATTCTTACTTTGTAACCGGAATATTTTCTGATATTAATTACTTTACCGTTTTCAAAAATAAGATATTGGCCTTTAATGCCTTTTAAAACGCCTTTAAAAATCTGTACTTTTTCCAGTTCAATTGTTGAGATTTTTTGTGGATACAAAAAAACCGGATATTCGATATAAATAATAGGTTCATTTTGAAGTAAATATTTTTTTAATTCTTCTGGTAAAATTGAACTTACGGCATCTTTGGCTGATTCATAATCCGGATTAGAAATTATTTTATTTGTCAACATTAACCTCCAATTTGTCTTGTCGGGCATTTGTTTTTTTATCGATACTTCCATCAGCCCAGCAATAAATCTGTTTGGTGTAAGTGCTATTCTCATAGCAGAACTCGCGCCCTGGTCTATCCAACGAAACGGTACCTGGGCAATTCTTGTTATACCTACTTTAATATCTGAAGAAGCAGCAAGGTACACAACATGGTCATGCAGACAATGCTCGCGAGCATAATCCATATCACGGGCAATACCCATATGTGCCTGGCACAATTCAGGCCTTAAAACACATTCCTCTGTTTCTGGCGCAATAGTAAAGCAAGGATAGCAATATCCCTGGGAAAATGATTTATTGGTTTTTCTTCCACATTTTATACAATATATTTCACCGCTATAAATTATTTCAATATTCCTATTAAGTAAATCGTTCATGAAAATCTTTTTTTCAGCTGAAAAAAGATAATATTTTACAGGATTACCTATTTCAGTAGACATTTTGTTCAGGGAAATTTCAAAATCCATTTTTTAGAAAGTTTTATAAAATCAAAAATACTTGATTTATTCCAGCAATTGAAAACCAAACCTGTTTTGAAAATTGCTTTTATTGCCCGTAAGGTACTAAAACATCGAATATTCTTAAATCTATTTGATCAATATTCTTCATTTTTTGAATTACGCAAACTTGAAGGTTTGACGACATTTTTAGGTCTTTTTTTCAGAGCAGGCATATAATTTAAAAAAATAATACTATGTTATACATAGTATTATAAATATTTTATATCTTTGTTATACATTTTATTCTATAAAATTTGATTTTACAAATTTTTAAAAATCATAAAGGATGAAAAAAACTATTTCAGCAAATATTGCAGGTATTCTTTTCCAAATAGATGATGATGCATATAATGCAATAGAACAATATCTGCATAAAATTGAAGCCGGATATCAATATTCGGCAGAAGGCAAAGAGATCGTAAGTGACATTGAAAACAGGTTTTCCGAGCTTTTTGAAGGAAGGACTAATTCGCGTTCGCGCACGATCACTATTGAAGATGTTAACTGGGCAATTGGTATTTTGGGCAAACCGGAAGATTTGGGTGCAACCCAGTCTTCTTCACAAAGCAGTAATTCTTCAGCAAATTATAAAACGAACCATAGACTATACCGGGACAAAGACAATCGGGTAATTGCAGGTGTTTGCAGTGGTTTGGGTTATTATTTCAATATTGATCCGGTATTAATAAGGGTTATTTTTGTCGTGTTACTTTTTGTTGGATTTGGCCCGCTTGGATATATTATTTTATGGATTGTTATTCCGAAAGCCCGTACAGTTGAGCAAAAACTTGAAATGCGGGGCGAACCGTTGACACCTGAAAATTTTAGGAAATATAGTTAATTAAAAATTCAGAGAAATGAATTTGGATAATGCTAAAGCCCAGATGAGAAAGGGAGTGTTAGAATATTGCATAATGCTTATCCTTTCAAAAAATGACGCGTATGCATCTGATATTATTAACATGCTTAAGGAATCTGAGATGATTGTTGTAGAAGGGACTTTATACCCTTTGCTTACCCGGTTGAAAAATTCTGGTTTGCTTGTTTATCATTGGAAGAAATCGATGAGGGGCCTCCCAGAAAATATTATACAATTACTGAACAGGGAAGGCTTTTTCTCGGAGCTTGACTTCAGTTGGGAAGAGCTTATCCAAACAGTACAGTCTATTTTTGTGCAAAAACATGAGATAAGTTTAAAAGGATAAGGAAAATATTCATTCTTAATTGTAATTTGTTTATATAATAATAAATTTATTAAAAGGAAATTTCAATAAGCAAAGAGGGTCACTTCTTTTATTAGAATGCATCTATGAATAAGAAACTAACCAAGAGCTTATTTATGAAAAAGAATTACAGGGACGAAGTATGGAAACAACTTGAAATTCCCGGTTTTCTCAAACAGCCGAACTCTTTGAATTATGGTAGGATTAAAAAAGCTTTAAATGTAAGAGAGATGGTTATTTTTTATTAAATAACCATCTCTCTTACATTTAAAGCTTTTAATCCTCCCATGATTCGAGATTTCATATAGTTCATTTTCGTCAAGACCCGGAATTTCAAGTTGTTTCCATACTTCGTCCCTGTAATTCTTTTTCATAAATAAGCTGTTGGTTAGTTTATTATTAATTGCATTTAATAAAAAAAGTAACCCTCTTTGCTTATTGAAATTTCCTTTTAATAAATTTATTATTATATATCAGCAAATTACAATTAAGAATGAATATTTTCCTTATCCTTTTAAACTTGTAGTATGCTTTTCACGAATAGACTGTACTGTTTGGATAAGCTCTTCCCAACTGAAGTCAAGCTCTTTAAGAAAAAGCCTTCCCTGTTCAGTAATTGTATAATATTTTCTGGGTGGCCCCTGCATCGATTCTTCCCAACGATAAACAAGCAAACCAGAATTTTTCAACCGGGTAAGCAAAGGGTATAAAGTCCCTTCTACAACAATCATCTCAGATTCCTTAAGCATGTTAATAATATCAGATGCATACGCGTCATTTTTTGAAAGGATAAGCATTATGCAATATTCTAACACTCCCTTTCTCATCTGGGCTTTAGCATTATCCAAATTCATTTCTCTGAATTTTTAATTAACTATATTTCATAAAATTTTCAGGTGTCAGCGGTTCGCCCCGCATTTCAAGTTTTTGCTCAACTGTACGGGCTTTCGGAATAACAATCCATAAAATAATATATCCAAGCGGGCCAAATCCAACAAAAAGTAACACGACAAAAATAACCCTTATTAATACCGGATCAATATTGAAATAATAACCCAAACCACTGCAAACACCTGCAATTACCCGATTGTCTTTGTCCCGGTATAGTCTATGGTTCGTTTTATAATTTGCTGAAGAATTACTGCTTTGTGAAGAAGACTGGGTTGCACCCAAATCTTCCGGTTTGCCCAAAATACCAATTGCCCAGTTAACATCTTCAATAGTGATCGTGCGCGAACGCGAATTAGTCCTTCCTTCAAAAAGCTCGGAAAACCTGTTTTCAATGTCACTTACGATCTCTTTGCCTTCTGCCGAATATTGATATCCGGCTTCAATTTTATGCAGATATTGTTCTATTGCATTATATGCATCATCATCTATTTGGAAAAGAATACCTGCAATATTTGCTGAAATAGTTTTTTTCATCCTTTATGATTTTTAAAAATTTGTAAAATCAAATTTTATAGAATAAAATGTATAACAAAGATATAAAATATTTATAATACTATGTATAACATAGTATTATTTTTTTAAATTATATGCTTACTTTTGAAAAAAAACCTAAAAATGTCGTCAAACCTTCAAGTTTGCGTAATTCAAAAAATGAAGAATATTGATCAAATAGATTTAAGAATATTCGATGTTTTAGTACCTTACGGGCAATAAAAGCAATTTTCAAAACAGGTTTGGTTTTCAATTGCTGGAATAAATCAAGTATTTTTGATTTTATAAAACTTTCTAAAAAATGGATTTTGAAATTTCCCTTAGCTTAATGTCTACTGAAATAGGTAATCCTGTAAAATATTATTTTTTTCAGCTGAAAAAAAGATTTTCATGAACGATTTACTTAATAGGAATATTGAAATAATTTATAGCGGTGAAATATATTGTATAAAATGTGGAAGAAAAACCAATAAATCATTTTCCCAGGGATATTGCTATCCTTGCTTTACTATTGCGCCAGAAACAGAGGAATGTGTTTTAAGGCCTGAATTGTGCCAGGCACATATGGGTATTGCCCGTGATATGGATTATGCTCGCGAGCATTGTCTGCATGACCATGTTGTGTACCTTGCTGCTTCTTCAGATATTAAAGTAGGAATAACACCCATTGGCCCAGGTACCGTTTCGTTGGATAGACCAGGGCGCGAGTTCTGCTATGAGAATAGCGCACTTACACCGAACAGATTT
>CAVSGB010000208.1:0-19599 GCA_963726845.1 uncultured Bacteroidota bacterium
TTATTTCGTCATTAACCTTTGTAATTTTATTAATTGTTGCCATCCCACCGGCAAATTCATCTTCAGGATTGAATACAGAAAAATGGGATGGCACATATATTTTTTCTCCGATTTTAGGTTCTCTTTTCATGGCTTTTAGCTGCGTTTTCAACTATGAAATTTAGGAAAAATTACGATCAGAATTAAACTAATTTGAAAAAAACAAACCTGAATCTAAAAACAAAAAGGCCTGCATTTCTGCAAGCCTTTTATTCTGTTGGTGGGAGATACAGGGATCGAACCTGTGACCCCCTGCTTGTAAGGCATAATTTACTGTTTTTATATACTTTTATCAACTTTCATAAAATTGTAAATACATATATATCAGCGTATTTACTATAAAATAACTTTACTATTCTTTCGTATATTTAACTATATTTACTATATTTGTGTGCAAATCGTGTATCAAATATTAAATTGCACACACTATGAAAATCTATTCAAACTCAGGAGTAACAGGTACTTTGTATCAAGATACCCGCAGAGAGAAAAAGGATAATGTGTATCCAATAAAGTACAAAGTTACATATAAAAGAGAAAGGGTTTATTATTCTACTGGAGTTAATTTATCAAAAGAAGATTTTGAGAATGTTGAGAAATCTAAGAAAAAGGCATTCATTAAAACATTTGAGCAGCTACTCACTTTTAAAGATAAAATTGAATACCATTTAGATACTTTAATTAAAACTGATGGCTTTTCCTTCGATGCCTTAAATAAACGTTTAGGTAAAGGGGCCGATAATAATATTCTTACATTCTTCGATAACAAAATACTGAATTTACGTGAAACCGGGCAAGTTGGCAATTCTGATTGGTACAAATGCGCTGTGAATTGTATTCGAAAATATACAAGTGTTTCATTAAAATTTACCGATATAACTATAGATTGGCTTAAAAAGTACGAAACCTGGTTATTATCCGAAGACAAAGAAACTAACAAGAAAGCAAAAAGCTTTACAACTATTTCAATGTACATGCGTGCTTTACAATCAATTATTAATGATGGTAAAGAACAAGGTTACATTACAGAGGCGCAATATCCTTTTGGTAAAGGCAAATATGAAATTCCTACAGGTGAAGGCCGCAATATGGCTTTAACTCTTGCCCAAATTGGTCAAATAATGAAATATGAAGTTAAAACCGAAAATGAAGAGCGTTGCCGTGATATTTGGTTTTTCTCTTATTTGTGCAATGGCATCAATATGGTTGACCTTTTAAAGCTTAAAAATTCCGATATTTCAAACGGTGAAATTTCATTTTACCGCCAGAAAACTATCCGTAAAACAAGGAATAAAAAGAAAATTTCGGCTCCTTTGTTGCCACAAATGATGCAAATTATTACAAAGTGGGGCAATCGAAACAATAATCCTAATAATTATATTTTCCCATTCTTAACAGAAGGGTTAACCCCAGTTGATGAACAGCGAATTGTTAAAAATTTTACCCATTTGGTAAATGACAAAATGCAATTGATAGCAAAAAATTTAAACCTTCCTAAAATTTCAACTTACACAGCCCGCCACAGTTTCGCCACAGTATTGAAGCGAAGCGGGGCAAATATTGCATTTATTTCAGAAAGTTTAGGACATACTAACCTCGATACTACGGAAAATTATTTAGCTTCGTTTGAGCAAGATGAAAGGCTTAAAAATGCAAACCTGTTAACTAACTTTTAATTTTAGCCATGCATTTATTCAACACCCTAATTGATAAGAAAGAAAGTCATGTATTAGATTTATGGTCAGATTTTGTTTTGTTGTTCGATTTCAATGAAGAATTGTTAGATATTGAAAAGTTAACTAATAATCTCACACTGAAATTTAAAAATGAAATACAAGAAAATCTCGACCAATTAAGCGAAACCCAAAAGTTTCTTTATTTAGAACCAGCTTGGCAATATATATGGTAAAGAATTCCCTGGCCTAAATAATTATCTTCACGAACGATCTGTTAAAAGTATTGTAGAGAAAGAGTTCCCTGATGGAATTGAGGTTGAACCCAAAAAATTTAAAGATAAAATTACCAGTTTTAATGCCACATACAAATATGTAAAAGCAGATATTTCAACCCTCACTATTAATACCAATGAAGCATTTCCTTATGTTAAGTATTGGGAAATTGTCAAAAAGGATATATTTGATTTTGTAAGTTTTGCTTTAGACTCAATAACTTCTCAAAATTCTAAAAGTAGTTCTCAGCATAAGCTAAAAGGCTTTAAAAAATTATTATTGCCAAATCAAGTCGAGAGCCTGTACCATCAATTTAGCCTAAATCCTTATAGGGCTGTTCTGGTTGCTCTCGATATTTTGTTAACTGAAATGGATGAGATTACCGATACTAAAAAACTTATAACTTATATTGGCAATATTCTTAATCCAACGAGTTCCTTAAACACATTAGGCAAACTTGTTTCAAAGATTGACATAAAGGACCCGGAAACTCAAATCTTTTTTAATGTAATTCATGATGCAGTAAATAATTACACGACTTTTAAATTTTTACCCGATGATTACACAGAAATTAGGGAATTCTTTGAAGATGCTTACTCTCCGGTTAAAGTTTTATTGTTGGCAGCAGTAAAGAAAAAGATTATTGCTTTGGAAGACATGCGTGAAATTAAATTGTATTCAACAAGTAATATAATTGACCTTGACAGGTTTGCAGATAAAGACCCTGAAATATTGGAATATTTAAAAGAACATGTACAACTTTTATACAGGAATATAATTTTAGATACTTGTATATTTCCTTTAGACCCGCTTTTAAACGGCAATATCAAATATGAAAAGGTCAAAAGCCCTTTTCTATTCCCAGGCAAAGAACGTTCGCTTCTAACCATAAAAGAAAATATTTTTGGTAAAAGCACTAAAAAGCAAGAACCAGACGAAGTTTGGTTAAGCCGCTTTATTAATGACGATTCTAAACTTGAATCAATTTTTCCAAACAGCAAAGGGGCTGGCCGAAAAGGTGATGAATTTACAGATGCCAAAATATGGCAGGCTGCATTATTAGACATAATCAAATACAAGCTTAAAGAATCTGGCTGCATTGGTACTGCAAGAGAATCATATTTTATTTTTAAATGGAGTATTCCAAGACATGAAAATTTTATAGCCAACCGCTCAGAAAAAGAATCTTTTGCCATTGCAAAAAATCAATTTCAGACACTACTTCAATAAATCCTACAGAAAAAGAAATAGGTTACCTATTTAATCAAAAAAAAACCTATTTAACCAATTTTAAATATCTGATAATTAATATTATATACTTTACTTTTTCTTAATAGGTTTTTTGGAAAACCTATTTTTCAGGTATTTACTTGCATCCATAATTTATAAACAAAAAAAATTATGGACTTAATAATTACCACACCTGAAGTATTGGCGCAAAATATCGAAAGTGCAGTTTTTAATGCCCTTTCTCGTTTCGAGAAAGCGCCAGCGCAACAAGTCGAACAACCCGACCGCATTAATATTGAAGAAGTAGCCACAATAACTGGCCTTAAAAAATCAAATATCTATAAACACACCTGTTATAAAACCATTCCGTTTGAAAAGTTTGCCAAACGCCTTGTTTTTAGTCGCAAAACAATATTAGCCTGGATGCAATCCAATACCGTTGCCCCGGTTAATACTTCTGTTGAAATGTTTGCCAAATTAACCAAAGAGGCAAACAAGAAACTTCATAAAAGCTATAAAGCATCAAATATTCAAACATCAGTTAAATAATAATTCGCAATGGAAGAATTTAAAGAAACCCTAATTTCTATATCCGAAGGCATAAAGGATATTCAGGCAAAGCTTAATACATTGGTTCAATCCCAACCTTTAAGCACATCCGAAAAATGGCTCGATTCTCAGGATGTTATAATGTTGCTTCATTTAAGCAAAAGGAAACTTCAATACTTACGCAACAAAAAAACAATTCCATTTTCTCATATCAACAACAAGTTTTATTATAAAGCCTCTGATATTGAGGCATATCTAAAAGAGCAATACAACGGGGTTACTAATCATTAATATTTTCATGCTGATGGATTACCTGAATATCCCGGTTGCATTCTGTGTTTATATGCTCAAAATGCAAAAGGTCAAACATTTTCGTTTGTTCATTTATCTTAAAACCATTTGCAGTGGTCATTTCAAACTATCAAATGAACTTACCGAGAAAGCCTGTAGCGAATTATGCTATAAATCGGTGAAGACTTTTAACACACATTTAAAATTTTTGGTGCAAAAGAAATGGATAACAGTTAACAATAATTCAGGTAATTACAGACTAATTGGATTTAAACAGGTAGCAAACAGATTAAAAGTACCAACAGCAAAGGGTGCAATCTATTATCCTGAATATTCAAAATGTTTTACAGGTTTTGTAGCAGCAGTCTGTAATTACATTTTATATAAAATTTAGAAGCCATAAAGAGAGGCGGTCGGCATTGTTAAAGAGGAGTGCCCGGAAGTGCCGCCCCTCGGCTTCTTTTTCATTACCTCATACTTACCTATCAAAGATACTGAAAATTTCCAAAACTACTGCACAACGCTACCGGCAAAGCGCAATTGATGCTGGTTTTATAACAGCAACCAAGCAATATTTTAAAACTTCAATACCAATTATCGAAATCCATAATTTTAAAAAATACTCAGGTTTTGATCCAAATAAAGTAAGAAAAGTTAAAAAAACTGTTTGTATTCAACAGTCAGACAAGCTGGAATCCTTTTTAACATTAAGAAGGAAAAGAAACCTAAGGTTTGTTGTAAAAAAGTTTGGAAAAAAGTGGTACCGATAATTAAGAGGATTTACAAGGAGATTTATTCTTTCTCTTTTTATTCATTACACATTTTTAAAATTCTTTTTATTTCTCATTTTTCAAGAATTTACTTCATTTTAATATACTAACTATCGTTATTTTCTCTAATTTGCATTAGAATATATATTTTGTGAAATGTATTGTATATATTTTAATCACATGTGTAAAAGCAAATTTATATTAATCAACAATTGGTATATTAAATAATTTAAAAATGGATGTAAATAAGTCTTTTCAAGAGGTTAATGAAAAAAACTCTATCTATTATGTTGTTTTTAGTTATATTGTGAAAACGTCGTTAGAATTTAATGGTACAAAAATTAGTGAACTATCAAAAAATAAAGTTCGAAAATTTATTCGAGAGAATGGTATAATTGTTAATTCTCTAACTACTTTTAACCCAATAGCAAAAGTATTTGATGGAGATGAAATATCTATTCCTTCTTACCAAATTAATTTTGTGTGTAGAAGAACATCGAAACATGAAGTTAAAGAAGAAAATGTAATAAAAGATGATATCAATTTACATATAAACGAATTACTAAATTCAAGCATTGGTATATCTGATTTAAAGACTATTAAAGCGGACAAATATAAAATTGCCTTTGCTATTATTATAAAACTCTTTCAAGATAAAGGATTTGAGGAAATTAAAACTTCTGAGAAAAGCTATGAGTTGACGGACTTTATTAAATCAAGACTTGTTGATTCAAAGATTATTAAAGAACTTGAAATTACAAAAACCCAGTTAAACTTTGATGGTAAACTAGTTGACTTATTAATAAAAGGCAAAGCAGAAAAAGAAAATAGTTTAAGATTAATTAGTGATGACCTATTAAATGGTCATTATGATCATTCACTTTTTAATTTTCTAACTGATTTCAAAAAATTAATAGCTACTGATTCTTTTCAATATCTAGTCAATCCTCTTTTAAACCATAATGTTTCAAGTCAATTAGCAATTGAAAACTTAATTAAACAAGTTTATAAATCTATAACTATTGAAGGTATAGAGGAAAAATTTGTGCACTATGAAAAAACAAAACCTATTTTCGTTGCTTACTTTGATCAATTAAACAAATCTGATCAGTACAATTACAATTTTTTCCATAATATAGCTGAATATTTATTCAAACTTCTAAAGATCAATTGTAATACAGATATTGAAAAAGCAGCACAAATAAATGTTGAAGCAACAAACCGAAAGTATAATTTTTCAAATACTGAAAGATTAGAACAGGAAATATTTTTAATAGTATCTAATGTTGGAGAAGGTTTAGCAAAGAATGTATTGCTAGTTTCTTCGTCTAAATATTTTGATTTTACTCCAATTAATGTTGGTATTCTAAAACCCCTTGAAAAACGAGAGGTATCTGTAATTTCATCTATTAAGGTAGATTTAGAATTTAAACCTCACCTTTTAATTTCTTTTAGCTGGGAAGAAATATCTGGTAAACAAAGAAAAAATGAGTTAATTGTTGAATTTTTAATACAAAAGTCAGAAATACCTTGGGAAGAATTAAAAAAACAAAATCCATATTCAAACTCAATTATTGAGAATCTAGAGAAATTATATGGTCGCGAAGAAATCTTAGAAGAACTAAAATCAAATATTCTAAGTGACAACATCGAATCATATAAATTATGGGGTCAAAAAAGAGTTGGCAAATCATCAATTGTTAAAACTCTTAAGTCTATTCTAAAAGAAGAAGAAAAAGTTATAATAGTTTATAGAAGTTTAGGTGGTTTAAAAAATACTGATCCTTTAATTACTTTTAATAGTCTTGGAGAAAGTTTATGTAGTGAAGTTTATGAAGAGCTTGATAGAAAAATAAAAGACCCATCACTTCGAGAAAGCTTAAGAAGTATTAAGGTTCCTGTTTTCAATGGTTCTATGTTACCATTAGAAAATTACATTAAACAATTAAAACGAATTGATGTCTCATTAAGGTTTATATTTATTTTAGATGAATTTGATAGAATAAATGAAGAATTTTTTCTTCCAGGTAATCTTGGTGAAACGTTATCTTTAAGTATTGGAAAGGGTCTAAATGAAAATAAATTCATTGGTTTCATTTTGGTAGGTTCAGAAAATATGCACTTACTTGATAGACAAGGAATAAATTACAATAGTTATCAAGAAAAAGAAGTTGACACTTTTAGTAAACAAAAAGAATACAAGTCATTTGTTCAAATTGTCAAAGGTCCTGTAACTCCATATATCAATTATACTGATGAGGCAATTGAAAAAATTTTTTATTCGTCAAATGGTAATCCATATTTCGCAAATCTAATATGCTCGAATATTTTTAAGAATGCTTACAAATTTAAAGATAATGAGATTGATGTACATTCTGTAAACGATGCAATATCCACAATAATTAACTCTACTCAAAAATCACACTTTGAACATTATTGGAGTGATGGTTTAACGGAAGAAAGTAATATTAAGAAAGAAAGAAAAGCTGATATTAGAAGAAGAATATTAGTTAGTTTTAGTATGTCCTCAAATCCATCTGACAATAAATTCCCTAGCAAATCAGAAATAGTTAGAAATTTCAAACGCCCAAAGGAAACTGAGTATGAAATTGAAAAATATGAATTAGAAAATACTATAGCTGAATTTATTAATAGAAAAATATTTTACGATTGTAACTCAAATTATATTAGAATTTTACCTCACTTATTTGAGAATTGGCTATGTGGCACTGGTAAAACTTTAATGATTGAAGGTGTTTCAGATCTTGAAGCACTTCAAAGACAAATTGATTTAGAAAAAGAACTTGCTTTGAAACCCGAAGAATTGAACCGTTTAAGTGAAAATTATCATTTTAAAGAACATAAAATTGGAATTGAAAAGTTTGGCCAATATTTTACTCAATTTGGTGGTACATCTGAACAGCGCAGAGTATTTAAGCTTTTAGATTCCATCTATTTTATTTCTAAAGATGAATTAATTGAATTTTTCAGAAAGGAAAACAGAAATATATTTACTAAAACAGAAATATTCTTAAAAGAAAAAGCAAGAACAGTATTTAGAGAGCGAGTTGAACTATATACTTTTTCTAAATATTTTGATGAAAATAATAGTGTTGTAGATTCTTTTAAGCTATTAAATCACATTAGGCAACAAAAGCATTTGAAAGCTATAAAGGATGATTCTCAAACATGGATAAAAAACGAATCAGATGAAATTTTAATAATTGAACCAATTATTGAATCCTTTTCAGAAATACAAGATGAATTATTTTTATTATTGAATGACGAAATTAACAATTCTAATGTTTCCATAAGAATAATTACGTTTATTATTACAACTAAAGCTAAATCTGATCTGATTACTGCAACATCCTCATTTACAAATTTAAAATTAGTAGCTTATAAAGAAGTTGAAGCTACTAAGATTAAGCCTTTTATTCAAGGTACTGAGTTATTTGAAAATAGTGAGGAGGCAAATCAAGCATATTATGAAGTCAGAAAACTGTTTCCTGCGACTAGTAAGGATTCTTTATTAGTTTTGTTTGAGGATTATTGCCCAAGTAAATCTTGTCCTATCTTATGGTATCGTTCACCTCAATTCAATCCTATTTTTTTGAATGAATATGGTAAATTAGAAGATAATCAGAATAATAATTTGGGTGAAGAAAGAAGAACAAGAATATACCATGCAAATGTTGAGCTGTCTCAGGCAATAAATAAATTTATCAAATCACATTTAGAGAAAAAATCAATTGAAACAGGAATAAATAAATGGTTTCATGTTAAGTTTATTCCTAAAAGTGTAATGTTAAGCGTAAATGAAAAAATGGTGGCAGATAATCAAAAATTTTCAGAAGAAGCTTATTTTGAATTTTTGGACTATAAAAAGATTATAGAATTGAATTCTGAATTAAATACGATTTTTAAGCATCCTGGAGAAGGTTTAGTGTGGTTAGAAAAACTTAATGAACTAAGAAGATATCCAGCACACACTGATAAACCGGCTCCAAAAGAAGAGGTACAGTATTTTGAAAAAATGAAAGAATTCTTTTTGCCAAAACTAATTTAATCTATAAAAATTATTTGTTAGCAATTCTCAAAAAGAGTCACAATTAGGATATTTACAAAAATTTTTAATTAAATCTTAATTCATTTAAATATTCAGTATTTTGTAAAATAAATTAATTTTTGAAATTAGTAGCATAGTATTTAATGAAAATACTGTAGTTAAGAATACTACATTTTTTTAATTATACAGGTTTTCTTGCAATTACTGTTCACTTACAATTTTAAAGCAAGATGAAAGTACCAATATTTTCAAAATATTTTTACTCATTTTTTTTCATTATTTCATATAAAGTAAAATAAATAATTAATGGCAATCAAAAAATCCGAATTATACGGCTCACTTTGGGCAAGTTGTGATGAACTAAGAGGCAGCTATGGAGCCAAGCCAATACAAAGACTATGTACTGGTAATGTTATTTGTAAAATATATCAGCGACCGATACGCCAATGTCCCTTATGCACCAATTAAAATCCCAGTTGGTTCAACCTTTCAGGACATGGTGGCATTAAAGGGTAATGAACAAATAGGTGACTTAATCAACAAAAAAATTATTAGCCCCATAGCTGAAGCAAACAAACTTTCAGATATGCCCGACTTTAATAATCCTGACAAGCTGGGAAGCGGTGCTGATATGGTAAAGAAACTCTCCAATCTCATAGCTATTTTTGAAAACCCTGCATTAGATTTTAGGGGCAACCGTGCAGAGGGTGATGATATAATTGGGGATGCTTACGAATACCTTATGCGGCACTTTGCCACCGAAAGCGGCAAAAGCAAAGGGCAGTTTTATACACCTTCCGAAGTAAGTCGTGTAATGTCAAAAATTATTGGCATAAACAGTAAAAATACTACTTCCGAAACTTCCGCTTATGATCCAACATGCGGGAGCGGTTCACTGATTTTGAAAGTAGCTGATGAGGCCGAAAAGCCTATTTCCGTTTTTGGGCAGGAAAACGAATCAACCACAGCAGGGCTGGCACGAATGAATATGATTTTGCACAACAACCCAACGGCTGTTATCAAACAAGGCAACACGCTTTCAAATCCGCTTTTTTTAGACAACAAAACACGGCTTAAAACTTTTGATTACGTTGTAGCAAATCCCCCATTCAGCTTTAAGAGTTGGAGCAATGGAGTAAACATAGCCGAAGAATTAGAATTAGGTGGTAGGTTTTATGGTTATGGTGTGCCTCCTGCCAAAAATGGCGACTATGCTTTTTTGCTACATATTATAAAATCATTAAATAGCAAAGGAAAAGCAGCGGTTATTTTGCCCCATGGTGTTTTGTTCCGAGGCAATGCCGAAGCCGAAATTCGCCAAAACCTCATTCGTAAAGGTATAGTGAAAGGTATTATTGGATTGCCAGCTAACTTGTTTTATGGTACAGGTATTCCGGCTTGTATAATTATTTTGGACAAAGAAAATGCCGAAAACCGAAAAGGGGTTTTTATAATAGATGCAGGAAAAGGGTTTGTTAAAGACGGCAACAAAAACCGCCTTCGTGAACAGGACATTCATAAAATTGTAGATGTATTCAATAAACAAATTGAAATTCCCAAATTTAGCCGTATGGTTTCAGTTGTTGAAATTGAAGAAAAGGAATTCAACTTGAATATTCCACGATACATTGACAGCACCGAACCTGAAGACATTCAAAACATCGAAGCTCATTTGCAAGGCGACATTCCAAATGCTGACATAGAAGCATTGCAACATTACTGGTCAGTATATCCTTCATTGCAAAAACATTTATTTGAAAAAAGCACACGGGTTAATTTTAGTAAACTGAAAATTGCCAAAGATGAAATAAAACATAACATATTTTCGCATCCCGAATTTGTTACCTATTCCAGTAAGGTGAACGAAGTATTTACCCAATGGAAAAATAAAAATATACCTCTTTGCAAAGCAATTAATTCTGATACAAAACCCAAAAAATTCATACACTCCCTGAGCGAAGATTTATTGGAAGCTTTCAGCAACCTGCAATTAATAGACAAATACGATGTTTACCAACATTTGTTGACTTATTGGATGGACACCATGCAAGACGATTGCTATTTAATTGCAAGCGACACATGGAAAGCTGGCAACGAAGTGGAATGGACAAAAAAAGAATTTGAAGGCAAACTCATTCCCAAATTACTTTTAATAAACCGCTATTTTGAGGTTGAACAAAAAAACATTGAACAATTAGAAACCAACCGCGATGCAATTGCCGCTCAATTGGAAGAACTGGAAGAAGAATACAGTGGAGAGGATGGGTTATTTACTTTATTGGATAAAGTGAACAAGGCCAATGTTATTGCAGAGTTAAAAACATTAACTGCTGACCTGAAAAAACTCAAAAAAGGAGATGTTGATTCTGAGGAATTGCAACAAAAGAAAACTGTTTTTGAGCAATACATAAAACTTGCCGATGACCAAACCGAAGCCAATAGAAAACTAAAAGAAGCAAAAGCCGCTTTGGACAAAAAGCTATTGGCAAAATATCTTGTCCTTAACGAATCTGAAATAAAACAACTGGTGGTGAATGATAAATGGATTGCCTCCATTGAGCATACTGTAAAAAACGAAATGCAGCGCATAAGCCAGCGCCTAACCGGACGTATTAAGGAACTGGCAGAACGTTACGAAAGCCCGTTGCCAAGTTTGATAAACGAAGTAAGTCAATTGGAAGCAAAAATAAATACTCACTTTACTAAAATGGGGTTCACATGGAAGTAAGAAAAGGCTATAAACAAACCGAAATTGGAGTATTGCCAATTGATTGGGAAATCAATGAATTAGATGATATTTCAATCGTAATAGATTCTTTGCACCAAACACCAAATTTTTCTGAGGCTGGTTTTGCAATGGTTAGAGTTACAGATATTAAGGAAGGTCATTTAAATTTAGAAAAATCATTACGAGTGGATGAAAGTGTATATAATCTTTTCATTAAGAACCACAAACCAAAACAAGGCAACATTGTAATGAGTAGAGTAGGAAGCTACGGTATAAGTAGTTATGTCCAAACAAAAGAACCTTTTTGTATGGGTCAGAATACAGTGGTAATAGAACCATTAATAAATAATATTTATTTATATTTCATTCTCAATTCACCGTTTATCAAACAGCAAGTAGAATTAGAATCGTTTGGTACTGGTTATAAATCATTATCCTTAAAAAACATAAAAGAACTATTAATTCCATTACCTTCATCAGAAATTGAGCAAACCGCTATAGCCTCCGCCCTTAGCGATGCCGACAACTACATTTCCAGCCTCGAAAAACTCATTGCCAAAAAACGCCTCATTAAACACGGCTCAATGCAGCAATTGCTCAAACCTAAAGAGGGGTGGGTGATGAAGAAGTTGGGAGAGATAGGCGAAACGATTATTGGACTTACCTATAAACCAGAGAATGTAAAAAGTGATGGTATTTTGGTGTTACGCTCATCAAATATTCAAGATGGTTCTTTAGAATTTGAGGATAATGTTTTTGTAGATATTGAAGTGGCTGATAAACTTATTCTTAAAAAAAATGATATTCTTGTTTGTGTTAGAAATGGAAGTCGTGATTTAATTGGGAAGTGTGCATTGATAAGTGGTTCAGCAATTGGTCAAACATTTGGTGCATTTATGTCAATATTTAGGTCTCCTTATAATGAATTTATTGTTCATTTATTTAAATCTGATACGATTAAAAAACAAATAGATGAGTATTTAGGTGCGACGATAAATCAAATAACAAATAAGAGTTTAAATTCTTTTGAAATCCCATTTCCTTCACATGCAAACCAGGCTGAAATAGCAAAAATTCTTAATGAAATGGACTCCGAAATAGAAACCTTAGAAAAGCAATTATCCAAAGCCCAAAACATCAAACATGGTATGATGCAACAACTACTAACAGGTAAAATACGATTGTTATGAAAGGGAGCCGTTATGCCATGTTAAAACTGATTGAGTCGAGTAATTTTCTCGATAATATCAACAACCTTATAAAACCTACCCAAGCATCGGTAAACGCTTTCAACAATTGGATGCCTAAAAGCATTCAACTCGATAAAGAAGCCGAACTGAAAGATTTTTTAAAGTATAATTTTTCACAAGAATTAGGTGAGAAAATTCATAAATGGTGGTTGGAAGTGATGCATCCAATGTCCCGGACTCCCAATTGGGATTTCGTTTCAACATGCTCTTTAAATGACCAAAAAGGCTTGTTGCTTATAGAAGCAAAAGCTCATGCTGTAGAGTTACATTCTGAAGGGAAATCAATAGATACAGATGCTTCTTCAGATTCAAAGAAAAATCATGTTAGAATTCAGAAAGCTATTGAAGAAGCAAATGTTGATATATGTAAAAATGGTCACAGTGTTTCCATTTCGAGAAACACTTGCTATCAATTATCAAATCGGGTAGCTCATGCCTGGTGGCTGGCTAATCAAGGAATACCAGTTATATTGCTTTATTTAGGTTTTCTTAATTGCAGCGATATGGATGATGGGAAAAATGTATTGTTTAAAACTGACGAAGATTGGCAACAGTGCTTTCATAATCATGCGCAACAAGTGGGGGTCGATAAAATAATTAACAAGTGGGTCGATTGCGGAAAAAGTAAATTTATTACTATTTGTAAAAGTATTTAAAAAACAAAACTATGATAGGCCAACCCGAACGAATAACTCAAAACCGTATTATTAAACTATTTACCGATATACTTAAATACGAGTATCTGGGTAATTGGGAAGACCGCCCAAATAACCAGAATATCGAAGAAGAATTCTTACGAAACTTCTTGGTAAAAAAAGGTTATAATAATGTGCTAATTAACCGTGCAATTGACAACCTACGCACCACAGCCAGCAATTACAACGAAAGTTTGTACACCAATAATAAAAACACGTACGCTTTGCTTCGTTATGGTGCAAAAGTAAAAGCCGAAGCGGGCGAAAATTTTGAGACCGTTCAACTCATTGATTGGCAAAACCCCGAAGCCAATCATTTTGCCATAGCCGAAGAAGTAACCGTATTGGGCAACCGTGAAAAACGCCCTGACATTGTATTGTATATAAACGGTATTGCAATTGGTGTGTTGGAACTCAAACGCAGCAATATTTCCATTGGTGATGGTATTCGTCAAAGCATTGTCAATCAGCAAAAGGAATTTATACAATCGTTTTTCAGTACCGTACAGTTTGTATTTGCCGGAAACGACAGCGAAGGCTTGCGTTATGGCAGCATTGGCACAGGCGAAAAGTATTACTTGAAATGGAAAGAAGGCAACACCGATGAAGGCATGTTTCAGGTTGACAAGTATCTGATTAAAATGTGCAACAAGCAACGCCTGTTGGAACTGATGTTTGACTTTGTACTGTTTGATGGTGGCATTAAAAAGCTGCCACGGGTACATCAGTATTTCGGCATTAAAGCAGCTCAGGAAAGCATCCGAAAACGTGAAGGTGGTATAATATGGCACACCCAGGGCAGCGGCAAAAGTATTGTTATGGTATTACTTGCAAAATGGATTTTAGAAAATAATCCAAATGCCAGGGTTGCCATTATTACCGACCGTGACGAGTTGGACAAACAAATAAAACGTGTATTTGAAGATTCCGGGGAAGAAATTTATCGTACCACAAGCGGCAAAGATTTAATGAGCCAGTTAGCACAGGCAAAACCACGCTTATTATGTTCGTTGGTGCATAAATTCGGCAAAAGAGACGTAGATAATTTTGATGATTTTATAAACGAACTGGAAAGTCAACCATCAAAAACCGTTGGCGAACTTTTTATGTTTGTAGATGAATGCCACCGAACCCAAAGCGGCAAACTGCATAGAGTTATGAAAGCCCTTTTGCCAAATGCTTTATTTATTGGTTTTACAGGTACACCACTGTTAAAAAAGGACAAACAAACCAGCTTGGAAGTTTTCGGCAAATACATTCACACCTACAAATTCAATGAAGGCGTAGAAGATAAAGTAATTTTGGATTTGATGTATGAAGCCCGTGATATTGAGCAACGTATCACTTCGCAGGAAAGGATTGATGCCTGGTTTGAAAGCAAAACAAGTGGCTTAAACGATTTTCAAAAATCGGAACTTAAAAAACGTTGGGGAACCATGCAACAGGTTTTGAGCAGCAAAAACCGTATGCAGCAAATTGTAAATGATATTGTAGTGGATTTCTCTACAAAACCACGTTTGAGCAATTACAAAGGCAATGCCATTTTGGTAGCAGGTAGCATTTACGATGCTTGTAAATATTACGAACTCTTTCAAAGTACCGAATTTAGGGGCAAATGTGCTGTTATTACTTCTTACAATCCAACACACCGTGATATTGTTACCGAAGATACGGGAGCCAACACCGATACTGAAAAAGAATATATATACAATACTTACAATGTTTTATTAAGAGATGTTGTAGCGGAAACACAAAAAACAAAATCGGAAACATACGAAGACAAGTCAAAGGCAAAATTTTTGAAAGAACCAGCCAATATGCGTTTGCTTATAGTGGTAGCAAAATTGCTTACTGGTTTTGATGCTCCTGCCTGTACATATTTATACATTGACAAAGAAATGCAAAACCACGGCTTGTTTCAGGCTATATGCCGTGTAAACCGTTTAGATTCCGATGATAAAGAATTTGGATATATTATTGACTACAAAGATTTGTTTACAAAAGTCGAAAATGCTGTTTCGGTTTATACATCCGAATTGGCTTATGATAATTTTGAAAAACAAGATTGTGATATATTATTGAAAGACCGTTTGGCAAAAGGCAAGGAACGTTTAGACAACGCATTGGAAGAAGTTGCTTTGGTATGCGAACACGTTGCTCTGCCTAAAAGCGATTTGGACTATATCCAGTATTTTTGTGGTAATCCCGAAAACCCAGATGATTTAAAAGCTAATGAAGTAAAACGTACAGCGCTTTACAAACAAACTGTTGTTCTAATACGTGCATACGCTAACATAGCAGCCGAAATGACGGAGGCGGGTTATACCGACAAAGAAATAGAAAATATTAAAAAGTCATTAGATAATTATTTGCGTTTACGAGAAATAATTCGCAAAGCCAGTGGCGAAACACTTGATTTGAAACCCTACGAAGCCGATATGCGGTTTTTGATTGACAACTTTATACAAGCCGACCAAAGCCGCAGGATAAACCCGTTTGAAAATCAAACGCTGCTTGATTTAATTATTAATACCGGTATTGCTAACGCAATAAACCAATTACCTGAAGGAATCAGAAGCAGCAAAGAAGCAGTTGCCGAAACCATTGAAAACAATGTACGCCAAAAAATTATTAAAGAACATTTGATTGACCCTGCTTACTTTGAAGAAATGAGCAAACTGCTTAACACCATTATTGCAGAATTAAGGGATAAGAAAATCAGCTATGAAGAATACCTTCAAAAAATGGCTGACCTTGCCAAACGGGTTACAAATGCCCAAAGAGATGATTTGCCAAAAACCATTCAAACAGCAGCACAAAGGGCTTTATTCAACAATCTTGGTAAAAGTGAACACTTATCAATGCAAATTGATGAAGCGGTAAAACGTGTTAAACAGGTTGATTTCAGAGGTGATGAACGAAAAGAAAATCTTATCAAGTTTGAGATATATCAAATTCTGAAAGACGAAAAAGAAGTAGAACGCATTTTTGCAATAATAAAAGAGCAAAGGGATTATTAATATGTCGCAAATTGATTTAGGAAATATTACGGTTGATGTGGTGCAAAAGGACATCAAAAATATTCACCTGAGTGTTTACCCACCAACAGGCAGGGTAAAAATTTCAGCCCCCTTAAGAATGGAATTGGAAACCATTCGCATTTTTGCCATTTCAAAATTAGGTTGGATTAAACAACAGCAAACTAAGATTCGTAGCCAAAAACGTGAAGCCCCAAGAGATTATATAACAAGGGAAAGCCATTATTTTAAAGGAAAAAGATATTTAATGACAATTGTTGAAAGCAACAGCAAGCCATCAGTTAATATCAAACATGACAAACTTTTATTACAAGTAAGGCCGAACACAAACACCGAACAAAGACAAATTATTATACAAGAATGGTATCGTGAGCAATTGAAAGTAATAGTACCGAAATATATTGCCAAGTGGGAAGAAAAAATGGATGTGAAAGTGGCTGAATTCGGAATAAAAAAAATGAGAACCAAATGGGGTACTTGTAATAGAGAAGCAAAACGTATTTGGATAAATTTAGAATTGGCAAAAAAACCGTTGGAATGTTTGGAATATATTATAGTACACGAAATGATTCACTTATTTGAACGCAACCACAACGATAGGTTTATTGCTTATATGAATAAATTTTTGCCCCAGTGGAAACATTTTAAACAAGAATTAAACCGTTTACCTGTTGGGCATGTGAATTGGAGTTATTAGTTTTAACTTAATAGTGTTTTCTTACATATAAAAAAGAAATCGAATGAAATTTTTAGTGCTTTATTTTTTTTGTATAACAATACCAAGTCTTTCGTATGGTCAATTTAATATAAGCCAAGTGTTCAGCTTAGTTTAGTGAAGTTAAATTATATCTAATTCAATCATTATTTTCATCCTCACTTTTTTTCTATTAAAAACCCGTATCAATTTTATTGTATGTCTGGTCAAATAATTAAGAATTGACTAAAAAATAACTGATATTCAAGTTTTTGTACAACTGATTGGTATAAACGCTCATTTTCCGTTCGTCAAACTTCCCTTGTCCATTCGTGTAAACAGCCACTTTTAGTACTTGTATTTTGTTTATATTCAATAGTACCTTCATTTGAGAATTAATAAAACTCCTATGAAAATTGAATCAATAATAAAACGTGGCGATTACCCTTTGGTAGAGAGTAAATACAATGTAGATTTTTATTCAAATACATTGGATGAGAAACTCGATGAACTGATTGGCGATATTTGGCGCCATTATATTTACAACAAGCCCATACCAAAAGGAATATCCGAAATAATGGACACCAATATTGTACGTGCTTTAATAGATTATGAACTTAAAAATTCAAGTTATGATACTAACAAAAGAACAAATAGCTCAGGTACTTCGCCAGATGGACAGCGAACAAGCCTTTCAGGTAACACACAAAGCAGCTTTGCAACTGATGTACCAACAGGAGTTAGAGAAATACTGGCAAAGCAAAAAGAAAAAAGCGACAATATAATCGCTTTTATTGCCTGGATCACAGAAAAATATCCCAGCGATAAATATACGTTTAACGTCCGTCAAATTTGCAATTTATGGTTAGCTGAAGGTTGTAAAAACAGTTTCAATGATTTTTTAAATGAGCAATATCATCAAACCTATATTCTAGCATGTAATAATATAGGTATAACACCTCTCGACTTTAAGTCGTGGCTTTTACGTCCATTGGAATATGACCTTAATTCATATCGTGAAGAATTAACAGAACATCTGTCGAAACGTAATAAAGATATTTTAATTGCAAATATTGCCAATCCTTCTAAAATAGAAGATGTGTTTAATAAAGCCTTCTATTTAATGAATACCGAAGAATTTCTAAGGTATAATGGCACAAACTATTATTATAATATTGAATTTGATTTAAAATATTACAAAGCAGAAAAATTTCCGTATAAATCAAGAAAAAAAGAAGATACAATAAATGCTATTCCGTTACTTTCATCTGTTATAAATCAAAATCCTAAATTTTCTTTTGCTTTTTTGTTAAGAGGTTTTGCAAGATTTTGCACAGGTAGTTTTCAAGGAGCTATCGAAGATTATAACAAATTTATCAATTTTGTTCCTGATGATGAAGTAGGCTGGTACCTTAGGGCAAAAGCAAATAATGCATCGAATAATTATAAAGCCGCAATTGAAGATTATAACAAATGTATTGAGTTAATAAAGTCTTATAGTCATTATCCCTTTTTAAGTCATTACAGGTATGTTTTTATCGACCGTGACGGGAAAATTGTTGATTTATATGAAAGAATACCTATAATCCCTATTTTATCAGAGTTATACTATGATTTGGCATTTTTATACTCAATGATTGATAATTATTCAGGGGCAATGGTTAATTACAATAAGTCCATTGAACTTGATTCAAATAAATTTTATGCTTTTGGGAATCGTGGTACTTTAAAGCTAAACCAGAAAGATTTTGAAGGTGCATTAATTGACTATAATAAGGCTATTGAAATAAACCCAAAAATTGCAGCCCTTTATTACAACAGGGCAAAAGCAAAAGCAAATTTGAAAGACGAAAAAGGCTATTTAGAAGATTATAACAAAGCAATCGCAATTGACCCTGATATTGGTAAAGAGTAATCAATTTTTAACCATAGCAAAACAGGTATTTTTACGGCAAACAATACTTAATTTAAAATTTTAATATAATACGTTGTTATTTTACGGCTGTATAAATATTTTAAAACTCCATGAAATCTAAAATTTCACTTTTGCTTTTACTATATCCCTTTGCTTTATTTGGTCAGTTTAACATCAATTCCGTTTTGCCTCAGAAAGTAAAAAACGCAAAACTTATAAAATATTCCAGTTACGAAGTAATGTTCGATACAATTAAATGCGCACCCGTTTATTCGGCTTATATAATTACCAAATCTGAAATTTCACACCAGACAGTTAAAAGGGCAAAAGAAAGATTCAAAAAAGCAAGACCAACCGAACGAGTAGAGGACAATAAACATAA
>CAVSGB010000209.1:0-6505 GCA_963726845.1 uncultured Bacteroidota bacterium
GCTCGCGCGCATCGCCGAGGACGAGCACCCGAGCGCCAGTCTTGCCGCCGGAGACGTCGTCGTGTTCTCTTCGCGCACGATCCCAGGGAATGAAAAGGCCGTCGGCAAGATCATCAACGGCCTCGTCAGCGCAGGGCGTCGAAGTCGTCACGGATCGCACCCATCCGGTGCATGTATCGGGACATCCACGACGCGCGGAGCTGGCGAAAATGTATGCCTGGCTCAAGCCGAAGATCGCGGTTCCCGCGCATGGCGAACCCGTCCATCTCTCCGAGCACGTCAAATTCGCCAAAGCGCAGGGCGTTCCGGAAGTCGTTCGCGCCTTCAACGGCGACGTGGTGAAACTTGCCGAGGGTGATGCGGGCGTGATCGGCCAGATCGAGCACGGCCGCCGCTACAAGGACGGCGAAATTTTGCTGCCGTCAGGCGATGCATGCATTAGCGAACGCCGAAAGCTTTCCTTCGCGGGCATGGTCTCGATCGCGCTCGCGCTTTCGCCGAAGGGCGAATTGTCGGGCGATCCGGATGTCATGATTACCGGCCTGCCGCAACGAACCCGGGAAGGCGCCGCGTTCGACGCGCTGATCAATTCGGCGATCTCGAGACCTTCGAGAGCCTGTCGCGCGGCAAGCGGCGCGACGCCGATTTCGTCTCCGGCGCGGTGGAGCGCGCGGTTCGCAATGCGGTAAATTCCGTTTGGGGCAAAAAGCCCATGGTCCACGTGCTCGTGGTCGAAGCAAAAATCCCTATCCCTCCATTCGACCTGAATTCTTTAGAATTATTGTCCTTAAGCTGGATGTCCATAACCGAAGAAACACGCTCTCCAAAATTTGATGGAATATGACCTTTATAAAGGATAACATTATTAACTGCATCGGGATTAATAACTGAAATAAGCCCAAAAACATGCGATGTATTAAACAAAGGTGACCCTTCGAGTAGGTATAAATTCTGATCGGAACCTCCACCCCTTACATTAATCCCAGCGCCAAACTCTCCGACAGATTTAACCCCCGGCATCATTGTAAAACTTTTCATAATATCTTTTTCACCTGTTATCGAAGGCAATTGTTTTATTGTTTTTGAATCCATTTCAGCAATACTCATTTGACTGCTACGGACGTTCCTGTCTGCTTTTTGGGCATAAACCACTATCTCGTTAATTTTCGTTGCTTTCTCAAACAATTCGATATTCAACAAGCCATTGCTAACAACTTTCACTTTTTGAAATGTCCTTTCGTAGCCAACATTCGAGATAATAAGTTTGTAATTCCCCGGTGTTGCAGATAAAGAATAAAATCCTTTCACGTTGGTTACACTGGCAATATTTGTATTTTCAATATTGACTGTCGAACCTATTAGCGGCTCACCGGTTTTGCCATCGCTGATGGTACCTTTAATGATTACTTTATTATATTTTCCTGTTTCTGCAGGGTCGCCAACCAATTTAACATCTAATTCTAATTCCTCAGCCATGGCTTTTTGTCCATTGAGTATAGCTATATCATCGTTAGGAAGAAAAACAAAACAAGTATCTTGTAATTGAATAACCGATCTGCCCTTTATTGCCCTTTCAAGGGCTTCTAATAAAGGAGTATTATTGAAAAACAGGTCTATCGAGTCATGTTGAAACCACTCAGGATTATAATAGAAAACTATTGAATTTTTCTTCTCAATATCATTAAGAAACGGGATCAGAACCAATATTATGGTATGTACCTGATATTTTAGTTTCTTCCTTTTTCTGACCTTTAACACCAATTTCACAAAATATGAGCAAAATCAAGATGTAATACTTAGAACCATTTGTGTTGCGTAAACTTTTGAAACATTTATAGATAATTAATTATATATTATTGAAATGTTTTCTTTAGTGTAACTGTTCAGGTTGTAATCAAATATCTAATAAAATAAGTTAAGTTATAAATATCAATATTATACGTTTTTATAAAGTTCTTCTCCTTTTTGTCTTGAAACAAAAAGTAGCAAAAAATTCAAGAAAATATAAAGCTGTGCGTCTCATTGTTGCAACATTTGCACTTCGGGGCGCGCAATATTTTCGACGTTCTAATCAGATTCAGAATATTTTAGTATTTAAGAAATAATTTAATTCACTACCTGAATGGTTACCTTTAGTTAAAATTAAGCCTATTTAATATTAGACGAAAAAATCTTAGTTAACCCCTAAATATATTGAGGATGAAAATAAATAATAAAATAATAAGTTGAGCTGCTATCCAACATAATTATTTTTTATAAACGATGCAATTTTAAATATATCATTGTAGATTATACTCTTCACCGGGTTTTAATTCCCTTAATTTTATTTGTGCTTCAGAAAATTTATTGGTATTTGTAAGGTCAAAAATATAGTTTAATTTCTTTTTAATCCTATTGCTGTTTACCAATTTTTCAAGTTTATTAATGCTTTTAATTGCGCTATTTTTATCATGTTGCATTATGTAAACCAAAGCAAGGTTATGCCAAACTGCAATAAATTTTTTATTCTCACGTGCAATTTCCCGCATCCTGCCCATGGCAGTAATTGTATCGCCCGCTTTTAATAATATAAGTGCCTTATTCAATCGCAAGCCAATATCGGAGTCAGAAACATTCATTGAAACTTCAGTACTATACGATGAGCTTGAATTTGGATATTTTATTTTGCCAAAGTTTTCAGGAATCTTTGAAACTTCTTCATCAAGTTTTCGGGCATAATCATTATTTATTGCACTTGTCAAATCAACTGTCGCTACATAAGTTTTAACGGGCTTCTCTTTTTCATGGTTTTTAAATGCATCTTCTGCATTTTCATTTTTTTCACCTGAAGTTAATTTGACTTGTTCTGTTGAATTAATTTCATTGGCTTTAATAGTAGCTGAGTTTATATTTTGTGATATTTCATTAGTTTTTTCTAAATTTATTATTGCTTTTGTTTTTTGCTTTTCCCCTGATTTTAAAGAATCATTAATATTAGAGCGTTCAGGATAATTATTATTTCCAATAATTTTTCGTTTGTAATTGCTTTTTAATTCTCTTTCAATAATTAAAAATATTCCGACAATTATTAGTACTAAAAACAGGGCCAGGAACACAAAAATTCTTTTTTTAATAAAAATTTCCCTTTTCTTTATTTTTATGTGAATTTTTTGAATTAAACGCATAATTCAGTCGGGTTTTACTTTTATTTTGAGAAAATATTAATATTAAACCCATTCCTAATATTTAGAAATAGTCCCCAAAAGCACGAAAATACAAAATCTCATCAAAATTAAATAATTGAATTTCATTGATTTGTATTTCCAAGTGCTTTGGTGTTTTATTTGCAAAATATTTTCTGAATTTATTGAGATTACTCAATATTAAAGATATTAAAAACAATTAATAAAAGTCAGACAATAGAAAACATTTACATTCGTTTTTAAAGCCAACAGAAAAGTTTGAAAAAAAATCATTACAATTAATTAGATATGATAAAAATATCTAATATCTTAATTTTTTAATATTGATAATACATAGGGTACATATAAAATTAATTGTCAATATAACCATTAAGGACATTTTTTGTAAAAAATTCTACCAAAGTAGGTTAACTTTTTTTCTAACGTTTTTTTAATAATAATTTAAAAATATTTGAAATTAATTTTCTAAATTTAAATTTTGAAGTTAAACCATTAAAAATTTATTATTATGGATTATGTAAACATTCCGGACAAATTGTGGACTGATTTGCTCACAGAGAAAATCAAACCTGAGTTGCAATCACTTGCTCTAAAAGTGTTATTATCAAGATTAATTGTAGAAATTAAAACTAAGAAAACTGCTGATGTTTCAAGTCGATGTTTAAATGAATTGAAAGATTTTTCTTTAAGAAACAGCAATCTGCCAAGCTTACAGAAAGATTTGCAGATGATCACAACAAGATATTCTTACAAATCATCATTAGTTTAAACAAATAATTATTAATTTTAATAATCTCAAATTATGCACAACAAATTATGTTCAGTTAGTGAAGTAATTGAAAAAGTAAAAGCAGGTAAAATACTTTCGCTTGCAGGTGATGAAAACCTATTGGCACAAATTCCTTCCGGCAAATGGATAGGCGGCACAATTCCATATTTCATGTCAGAAAATGGCGGAACTATTACCAGCGACAAAATATTCGTTACAGAATTGCCAGATTATATTTCTGACGTCAGCATTAAAAAATATGATGAATCCAATATTAAAGATGTGTACAAAGATGGACAGGATTATGGTTTTAGTATTATTATTATTCCTGCTTCAGGAAAGGTACATCTGTCGTTTGCATTAAATGCACCTCAATATGAGGGATTCGCTACCCGACCATTAATTGGCTGGATTTCAGGCATTCATTTAAATGATTTGGGTAAAATTAACCCGTTAGTTTTCTCAGGGCAAACTAAAGAAAAGTTGGCAGATGCCGCAGTTGTTTTACATGCAAAGCTCCCTAAAAATAAGATTGCAGAAATTTCAATAATAAATATTTTTAGCCAAAGTAGTGCTGACACAATTAATTTTACAGAAAATAGCTTTAGCGCCAAAGATGCAATTGTAAATGGCAAACTGATTAATTTTGCTGAATATGTTGCAAATAACAAAATCGATACCCGTTTACCCTTAGTAGCAAACTATTCAGGGGCTATGATAAATATTAGTTTTCAATCTGTTGATAATGATAAAAAAGTGGTAAATTTCTATGCACCTGTTTTTAAAGATATTGAATATAAACTTGCTGCTCCTGTAAAGGATTATATTACCTCATTTCTATCGCAAATGCCCAAAACAGGAAATGAAAATATATTGTTTTCCTGCAACTGCATTTTAAATTTCTTGTATTCGGAATTAGAAGGAAAAACTACAGGTGGTATAACCGGTCCTATTACTTTTGGAGAAATAGCTTACCAATTGCTTAATCAGACAATGGCTAATATTACTATTACAGACATTTAATTCTGTTAATTAATAATTCACGCTAAAACGACATTCTGCAAAGTATAAAATGCAGGCGTTTTAGCGTGTTTTTTTCCCCGAACTTGAAAAAATTGTCTTAAAGCAATCATATCTTTATGTTATATAACATCTGCTTCTTCTACTTCAGCTATTTCGACGGGAATTTCAACATTAACTGCATGGCTTGAAGGATGATAATGGCTTAACGATGCCAATGTTTTTTGTGCCAAAACAATACTGGTTACAGTTAACATCGCCCCCATAATAAAAGGCGCCCCGGGCAAATATACGATTGTATGTTTTCCTGTAAAATATGAGAATAAGCCAGTCATTAATACGGGACCAACAATTGAAGTAACACTCATTAAACTAGTGAGGGCTCCCTATAATTCGCCCTGCTCGTTGGCAGGTACCTGGTTCGACATTATTCCCTGCACAGCAGGGCCGGCAATGCCACCCAGGCAATATGGTACCATTATTACAAACAACATCCATCCTTTTGTTGCAAAAGCAATCAGGACAAAACCAATTGCAAATAAAACCAGTCCTACAAATATTGATTTTTTCGGCCCAACTTTGGATTGATAATACGGATGAGGCCTCCCTGGACAATTGCAACCATAAGGCCGACAACACCCAGCGACAATCCAACCATCGTTTCGTTCCAGTGAAAAACTTCCATCGTAAAAAAAGTCCATGTACTTTGGGTAGCAAAACCTGCTATATTTACACAAATAAGCGAAGCAATAAGGCCAGAAATCAAAGGATAGCGCCTAAGTTGAATAAGCGACCCAACCGGATTGGCACGTTTGATATCAAATGGCCTGCGATTTTGTTTTGGCAGCGATTCGGGCAATACAAAATATCCATACAACCAGTTTATAAATGTAAGACAGGCTGAAACAATAAATGGAATACGCGGCCCAAAATGCCCAAGCGTTCCACCAACAACAGGGCCGATAATAAAACCAAGCCCAAATGCTGCCCCGACAATTCCAAAATTCTGTGCCCGTTTCTCAGGTTCGCTGATATCGGCAATATACGCACTTGCTGTTGTAAAACTTGCACCCATTATACCTGCCAATATCCTGCCTACAAACAACCATCCAATTGAAGGGGCTACAGCTAATAATACATAGTTTAAACAAAACCCGAAAAGGGAAATTAACAAAATCGGCCTGCGGCCAAACTTGTCGCTTAAACTACCAAGAATTGGCGAAAAAATAAATTGCATGATAGAAAATGAAAACATCAACCAACCACTTATTAATGAAGCGTTGCTCAGATTACTACTTATCAGTTCGCTTATAAACTTTGGCAATACAGGAATTATAATACCAAAACCAATAACGTCCAGTAAAAGTGTCACAAAAATGAACCCAAGTGCAGGTTTTCTATTAATAGCCATTGTAAATAATTTTTTATAGTTCTTTTCAAAAATAATCTTTACGAGAAAATGAATTCCTATTAAAATCGGCAAATAAGCATTTTTTAAAGTTAAAAGCCTAACTAAAAATTATTAACAACATAA
>CAVSGB010000210.1:0-5241 GCA_963726845.1 uncultured Bacteroidota bacterium
TAATGATTGCTTCTCCGAAAGCTCGGAAACCAAACCAATAGGAAAAATGAGCTCTCAAAAGGTCGACCCGGTTATGTCGAAAGATTTAATATACCAGGCTTTCATGGCAGTATTTTTCGGATTGATTATTATTTTCATTTATATTGCAATTCGATTTAAAAACTGGAAGTTTGGAATAGGCGGTGTAGTTTCATTGTTCCACGATACAATGGTAGTCGTAACCGCTTTTACATTATTCTATAAAATATTGCCATTTAGCATGGAAGTCGATCAGCAGTTTATAGCTGCTTTGTTAACAATCATCGGTTATTCTATTATGGACACGGTAATTATTTTTGACAGGATACGTGAATACAGGACTTTATATCCCAAACGCGACCTGGCACAAAATATCAACGGGGCTATTAACAGCACGTTGGGCTGTACCATAAACACTTCAGGTATTACCCTCGTTGTATTGTTGGTCATTTTCATCTTTGGCGGTGAAATGTTACGAGGGTTTACTTTTGCCCTGTTGGTAGGTGTTGCTATTGGTACTTATTCTTCAGTGTTCAATGCAACCCCGGTTGCGTATGACCTGATTATGTGGGGAAGAAAGAAAGAAGAAAAGAAACTGGAAGCAGAAAGTAAAAAATAGAATCAAGAATCAAGAATCAAGTTACAAGAATCAAATTGAAAGCCCTGAAGTAGTTTCGGGGCTTTTGTTTTGTAATGTTATTACTGATTTGTGAAAATATATTATTGAAAGTATTTCAACTAATTGCTAAGTCAGTAGTCTGCCTGAGTTTGGATTCTAATTATAAAGTGTTTTGTTCACAAAATAAAAAAATAAACTAAATTTGGCTAAAGACCGGATTATGCCAATTAAACGAAAGACTTAGTTTAGTGATTTACATTTCAAATTAACAAAAGGTCGTCATGTACTTACACTTAAAACAGTTGACAAAGGAAATATGAACTACGATTTTATTCAATTCATAAAAGTGAAATAAGCAAGTTAAAATTGAATCTGAAAAATATTTAAGGATTTTGTTAACGTTTTCCTTTTCTCAAATCTTTGTTCTTAAATACTATATTTGCAGAATAAAATAATAAAATGGGCGGTGGAGAGATATTGTTAATCCTGGTTGCAGTGCTGGTGCTTTTTGGCGCTGACAAACTTCCTGAATTTGCAAGAGGTTTGGCAAAAGGGTTACGCGAAGTTAAGAAAGCTACTGATGAAATTAAGGACGAAATAACACGACATTCAAATGAGGTTGTCAATGAAATTAAAGATATTGGCGATCAGGCTGTATCTGGCGCCAAAAATTTGAAAAATCTGGTAGAAGATCCAATGAAAGCAACATCTGAACCTGCCAAAGAAAAAGATAATGACAACAAATCAAACTACGCCGGATAATGATAGAAACAACAGGCATTCATAAATCGTTTGGAAAATTAAAAGTGCTTAAAGGCATTGACATTAAAGTTAGCAAAGGAGAAGTTGTAACAATTGTTGGCCCGAGCGGTGCTGGCAAAACTACATTGCTTCAAATCATAGGTACATTGATGAAACAAGATGAAGGGTTTGTCAGAATTGCTGATATCGATCCTTCAAAACTCAAAGAAGAAAAACTTGCTACATTCCGAAATAAAAATATCGGTTTTGTATTTCAGTTTCATCATCTGTTGCCAGAATTTACAGCATTGGAGAATGTTTATATTCCTGCCCTTATTGCTTTAAAGAAAAAAAAAGAAGCTGCATCGAAGGCCAGGGAACTACTTTCGTATTTAGGTTTATCAAATAGGCTGCAACACAAACCTGCTGAATTATCAGGTGGTGAACAGCAACGCGTTGCTGTTGCAAGGGCGCTTATAAACGATCCTTCAGTTATCCTGGCCGATGAACCTTCCGGGAATTTAGATTCAGCAAATAAAAAGGAATTGCATGAATTGTTTTTCAAGCTTCGCGATAATTTTAACCAAACATTCGTAATAGTTACTCACGACATGGAACTTGCAGAAATGTCCGATAGGAAAATAATCCTTGCAGATGGATTGGTTATTAATAATTGATAGAAGATTATTTTATGTACCGTGCTAAATTTTTTATTCTCGACGTTTTTGCCGAATCAAGGTTTCTGGGAAACCAGTTGGCTGTTTTTACAGATTTAATGGGCATTTCGGATAAAGAAATGCAGCAAATTGCATGTGAGTTAAATTTCTCTGAAACAACATTTGTAATATCTAATAAAGAATCTGAAAAAGGTTTTCCTGTTCGGATATTCACACCCATGCAGGAAGTTGTTTTTGCAGGGCACCCAACTTTGGGAACTGCCTGGTTGATTCAAAAAGAAATTATTGGCAAATCTGTTGACAAAGTTACACTCGACCTAAAAGCCGGATCAATCCCTGTCTCTTTTAAAGAAAACGGTTTGTTGTGGATGAAACAATTGTCGCCAACGTTTGGAGAGAATTATAATTTTGAACTCCTTGCAGAGTTATTACAGATTAAAGCATCCGAAATTGACGAACATTATCCAATTGAGGTTGTTTCCACTGGATTGCCAGCAATTATTGTCCCTTTGAAAAAACTCGAATCGATAAAGAAAATTAAAATTGACAAAGAAAAATATTTTGAATTTGTCTCAGCAATTGATCCAAAAGTTATTCTGGCATTTTGCCCCGAGACTTATTCAATAGATAACCATTTAAACGTACGTGTCTTTGTTGACTATTTTGGAATTCCTGAAGATCCGGCCACCGGAAGCGGTAACGGATGCCTGGCTGGTTACCTTGTAAAACATAAATATTTTGGAGCCGAAAGTATTGATATTTGTGTTGAACAGGGATATGAAATTAACAGGCCATCGCGTCTTTACCTGAAAGCTTCCAAAAACTTAGAAAAATATTCTATAAAGTCGGTGGTAAAGTCCAATTGATTGCTTCCGGAAATTGGATTTAGTGCGCCCACAAATGGCTTCAATTAAGAATTTGTTAGAAATAAAAGCCTTTCTGGACAAAAAAGCTGAGTTGTACAATAATCTTGAATTTATCGAAACCGATCCAATTCAGGTCCCGCATCAGTTCACTTTAAAAGAAGATATTGAAATTGCTGGTTTTTTAACCTCAACCATTTCGTGGGGACAACGCATGAGCATTATAAAAAATGCCAATTCCCTGATGACTTTGATGGACAAAAACCCTCATGAATTTATTCTAAATGCAAGTAAAAAAGACTTTGCCTCTTTTCAACATTTTGTTCACCGAACTTTCCAGGGAACTGATTGTATTTTTTTTCTTCGTTCATTGCAAAATATTTATTTAAAGCATGGTGGTCTTGAAAAAGTTTTCACAGATGGTTTTAAAATAGATAAGACTATTTACAGCTCATTAAATAAATTCCGTAACATATTTTTTTCTTTACAACACGAAAAACGCACGGGCAAGCATATTGCAAACGTAGCAGCAAACGCATCAGCCAAACGATTGAACATGTTTTTGCGTTGGATGGTCAGAAAAGATGACAAGGGTGTTGATTTCGGAATTTGGCCGGATATTTCTCAATCGTCTTTAATGTTACCGTTGGATTTGCATACCGGAAATACAGCCCGGCAACTTAGATTGCTTCAAAGAAAACAAGACGACTGGAAAGCAGTTGACGAAATCACTACTGTGCTTAGAAATTTCGATCCAATCGATCCAATCAAATATGATTTTGCATTATTTGGCATTGGGGCATTTGAGAAATGAGAATAGAGAATTCGTGAATGGAGAATATGAGAATAAAGATAGAGTTTCAATATGTAATTTGTCATTCGTAATTGGTAATTGAATTTATGCACAACAGTTTTTTTCAGTTTAAACAATTCACAATATACCACGACAAGTGTGCAATGAAAGTTGGCACAGATGCTGTGCTTCTTGGGGCATGGGCAGATGTATCGCTCACTAATAATATTCTCGATGTTGGAACTGGTACCGGAGTAATTGCTATAATGCTTGCCCAGCGCTGCAATGCTAAAATAGTTGCTATAGAAATAGACAATGCTTCATATTTGCAGGCTATAGAAAATGTAGCACACTGTCCCTGGAGAGATTTAATCACGTTAAGAAAAATATCATTTCAAGAATTCCAGGCTGAGTCAACATTGAGATTCGATTTAATAATATGCAACCCTCCTTATTTTATAAATTCACTAAAAACCGGCAATCACACACGAAACCTGGCAAGGCATAACGACTCGCTATCGCATAATGACTTAATAATTGGAGCAAATAAATTATTATCGGATACAGGAAAACTTTGTACTATAATGCCAAATGATGAAGGTTCTGTATTTATTGCAGAAGCTGCCGGCAAAGGGCTTTTTTGCATAAGTAAAACAAACGTCAGGACTATTCCACATGCGCCGGTAAAACGCATTTTAATGGAATTTTCAAAATTACCGGCTCCATGTCATGAAAATACTATCAATATTGGCAGAGGCAATCATGAAGAATATCCAGAAAAATACAAATTGCTTACCAAAGATTTTTACCTGAAATTCTAATTATTTATAATTGAATTACCATTGTTAATGCAATGTTAATTCATCTTTTCAGCATATTATTTGAAATATATTTGTATCATGAAACATCCATGCACTTGCGTTCACAATAAGGATATAAAAATTACACGGATGTTCCATGAGAATCAACCATAAGATTATTAATTGTTTAAACCAAATATATTCTCATGAAATGTTCCTGGTTCGAAAATACTCTAATGTGAATGAAAAAATACATGGACATTTCATCTGACCTTAAAAATATGATTTAATCTCATGAAAACGAATACAATAAAGCTAATAATAGTTTTTTCAGCACTCGCCCTTATTGGTTTGATAATTACACAAACTTTTTGGGTAACTCAGGCTTTTGAAATATCGCAAAAAAATTTCGAACACAGGGCACATACAGCATTGGCAAATGCTGTTGATGAAATTAAACAGACGAGGGACAACTGCCCGATAACTGATTTGCCTTCAAATTCCAATGATGCAGTGCTTAAACTTGTCACACCTAAAAACCTTGATTCACTACTTCATAAATATGTTGCATTTCATAACCTTGACAGTATTTTCGAATTTGCAATTATTAAAAGCCACAACGATTCTATTGTCTATAAAACAAAAGGCTTTAAACTTCCTGCTAAAGGCAAAATTGTTTTCAGGCATTGCCTTTCAGCAATACGTAACTGAACCAAAGGCGACCAGACAT
>CAVSGB010000211.1:0-5177 GCA_963726845.1 uncultured Bacteroidota bacterium
CCTCCATCACGGCCGGCGCGGCCTGTCTCCTGGTAGTAACCTTCGAGGCTTTTAGGAATATCGTAATGGATAACAAAGCGAACATCGGGCTTATCAATGCCCATGCCAAAAGCAATAGTAGCGACAATAACCTCGGCTTCTTCCATTAGAAATTTGTCCTGGTTAGTAGCGCGCGTAACTGCGTCCATACCTGCATGATATGCCAAAGCACGAATACCATTGACTTGCAACAATTCTGTAATTTCTTCAACTTTTTTCCTGCTCAGGCAGTAGACAATTCCAGATTTACCCGAATTACTTTTTATATATTTTATAATCTGTTTTGATGCTTCAATTTTTGGCCTGACTTCATAATACAAATTCGGTCGGTTGAATGAAAGTTTAAAAACCTTGGCATCCAACATTTCCAGGTTTTTCTGAATATCGCTTTGTACTTTAGGTGTAGCCGTTGCTGTAAGGGCAATAATTGGAGCCGACCCTATTTGATTTATTATTGGCCTTATGCGCCTGTATTCCGGACGGAAATCGTGGCCCCACTCAGAGATACAATGTGCTTCGTCCACAGCATAAAATGAAACGGTAATTCCTTGTAGAAAAAGAACATTCTCATCTTTAGTAAGCGATTCCGGCGCAACATATAATAATTTTGTTTTTTTGGAAATAATATCTTCTTTGACTTTTGTTATTTGTGCTTTTGTAAGTGAGGAATTCATAAAATGCGCCACTCCGTCTTCTTCACTGAAACTACGCATCGAATCGACCTGGTTTTTCATTAATGCAATAAGCGGGGAAATTACAACTGCAGTTCCATCCATCAGTAATGCAGGAAGCTGGTAACAAAGCGATTTTCCCCCACCGGTCGGCATAAGAACAAAAGTATCGTTGCCATCGAGTACATTCTTAATAATGTCTTCCTGGGTTCCTTTGAAATTGTTGAACCCAAAATATTTTTTTAAATATTCATTTAAAGATTTTTCTACTTGTAAAGCCATTTTCTTTTTATTCTTCCCTATAAATCAGTTATTTAAAAATTCAAATAAATGAAAGCAAAACTATATTTTCAATCTTTCTTTATCGAATAAATCAAATTTAATCATTTTTAATCAAATTATAAAGAAAAGATTTAAGCCATTTTTAAATACTATTTCTTTGTTCAGTCTTATTGGATTTTTATAATACATTTTATCAACAATTAATATACTTTATAAATTTAGTGTTAAAGTATATAGCCCAAAAATGAAGCTTTATCTCCATAAATTTATAAAAATAAAATTGGATACAAACCATTTCAACTTTAACAATCTTTAACGAGTTGGTGAAGCAAAAAAAAAACCTACTTTTGCAATCACCCAAATATAAAGCATCATTAATGGGCAAAGAGGGCAAAAGCGAAATGTCATTCCTCGAGCATCTGGAGGAATTAAGGTGGGTCATTATTAAGTCTGCAGTGGCTATTTGTATTGCAGCTTCAGTTGCTTTCATTTATAAAAATTTTATTTTCAATAAACTTCTACTGGCACCCCGTGAACCAGGTTTTATAAGCAATGTTATTATATGCAGGCTGGCTTCATTTTTTAAAATGCATGAACTTTGTATTAACCAGCACCCGATGCCATTGCAAAACATTACTATGGGCGGGCAATTCAACATGCACATTTGGGTAGCTTTGGTTGCTGGTCTTGTAATAGCATTCCCATATGTATTCTATCAGATATGGAGTTTTATTGCCCCGGCATTACATTCCAAGGAAAGGCAGTATGCAAGGTATGCTGTTGCAGCAAGCTCTGCACTTTTTTTAATAGGAATACTTTTTGGATTTTATGTCTTGTTGCCGTTTTCTATCGATTTTCTGACAACTTACAGCGTGAGCGATCAAATAGAAAATAAAATCAATTTTGTTTCCTATATTTCGAATATCACTACAGTTACCTTAGCATGCGGATTAATTTTCGAACTTCCGATTGTGGTTTATTTTCTTACACGGATTGGCATCCTTACCCCGGCTTTTATGATGAAATACTGGAGGCATGCCGTGGTTGTAATTCTTATCCTTGCTGCAATTATTACACCTCCCGATGTAGTTAGCCAATCTTTGGTTGCACTACCGCTTATTTTGCTTTATTTTGCAAGCGTTTTTATTTCAAAAGCTGTTGTAAAAAACAGAGAGAAGAAATTATAATTTTAAAAATTAAATACTTTTTCTTAAAATATTAACTTAATTATGAAGCTCAGGACTGAAAACCTTACTAAAAAATATAAAGCACGGACAGTAGTCAAAGGTGTTTCGTTTTATGTGGAACAGGGAGAAATAGTAGGGCTTCTCGGTCCGAAATGGTGCAGGAAAGACAACATCATTCTATATGATCGTAGGTTTAATTGTACCAAATGAAGGCAGGATTTTTTTAGACGACACAGATATTACCAGGGAACCTATGTATAAAAGGGCAAAAATGGGTATTGGTTATTTGGCACAGGAAGCATCAGTGTTTCGTAAACTTAGCGTGGAAGACAATATCAGGGCAGTTTTGGAAATGACAAATTATTCGAAAGAAGAACAAGCAGAAAGGACTGAAATGCTCCTGACCGAATTTGGGTTAAGTAAAATAAGAAAGAGTTATGGTATCCAGCTTTCCGGCGGTGAAAGGCGAAGGACAGAAATTGCAAGGGCATTGGCCATCGATCCGAAATTTATTCTGCTCGATGAACCTTTCGCTGGTGTTGACCCGATTGCAGTCGAGGACATTCAGGAAATTGTTAAAAAGTTGAGGACTAAGAATATTGGTGTTTTGATTACCGACCATAATGTTCACGAAACATTAAGTATTACAGACAGGGCATATCTTTTGTTCGAAGGCGATATCCTAAAATCAGGTACATCAAACGAACTAGCCAACGATGAGCAAGTCCGCAGGGTTTACCTGGGGCAGAATTTTATATTAAGATAATCCTCTTGTAACGATAAAAAAACTATTGTTTTAGTGTGCCGAACCAGGTATAGGCATCTATTAAACATGGAATTGCACATGTTTCGTGTGTTCCTCCATGTAATGGCATAACAAGTTTAATGTTGGTCGAACCATTTAAAATAAAACTATTGTACGCTATAACCGAGTTTTGATAAGATACTTGTTCATCTGCGTCGCATTGGCATAAATGAACCGGCGATTTAGGTGCCCAATCATAGAGGTCATTATCTTTCAAAGCCAATTTTAATGGATGATTCGGATTTTGAATTATTGATTGGGTTATATTAGGTTGCAAAACAGCAGATGGAATTTCAGAGGATGGCCATAAACTGTCAACTACATCTAAATCGGAAGTTGGATTGTTTCCAAAATAAACCTTAAATTCATCATAATAAGGAGGTAAAAAAACTAAATTCAGGTTTGTATACATATTATAATATTATTATATGCAAAAATGACATAAGGCAAATAGCCTGGTGTAGCGTATGCAATATCGCGCATTACAAAATTTAATTGGTGCCCGGAAAGGTCGGTACAGACCGGCCATAGGTGAACATGCAGTTATATTAAATTCGGTACTATATTGTTCTTCAATCATTTTTAATGCAGCCATTGTTGCATGCCCTCCCTGTGAATAGCCGGTTAGAAACAATTGATTATTTAATAAGAAGCCTTTGGTTTTGCAAAATTGACGAACTGCCCTTAACATATCAATAACTGCAGTAGCTTCTGATTTTGCGTGCAAATAAGGATGAAGTTGTGTCCCATCACCCAATCCCAAATAATCTGGACAAGCAACAATATATCCATCTGTCGCAAAAATTAAACCAGCTTCAAAATCGCCTTTCATTTGCGATGGTACATTCGTTTTCATTAAGGTTGTACCATGCTGATAACTCAATAACGGAAATGACTTTGTTGTACTAACAGGTACTATTGCCAATCCTGAAGCCAACGTTGGGTTCCCTTCAGGGTCAATTGTATTATAATCAATTTTATATAAATTAACATCATAATTGTATTGTAAGTTTTGAGCATAATCTCCAAAGAAACTTGCTATTGCTTCGCTTAAAAGTGTTTTTGAGTAAGTTACTTCAACAACAGGGTTGCCAATTAATGTGCCTCTTAAAGCAGATTTTGATGTATTGTTTTCCTTACTACACGAATAACACAAAGAAACAAACACAACATAAAGGATAATTCTTTTTTTCATTTAAATTATATTTTAATAATCTTTGTAATGCCATTATTTGTATAAAACAATATTTTTGCCAACATTACCTAAATAATATTGAATAATTTTATAAATAGAATGGTGAATCTTTTTCAATGATATGGTTAAATGTGCAATTTTCCAATAGAAATTAGTAATTGCAAAATACAAATAAAAAAATATCTATCTTTGCGTGCCAAAAAAATGCGGATGTGTCGTAATTGGTAGCCGAGCCAGACTTAGGATCTGGTGCTGTAAGGCGTGGGGGTTCGAGTCCCTTCATCCGCACAAAAAATAATTATTTTAGAGTGTCATTGTTCAAAAAACAAAACAAATTCTACCAGTTAATAAGCCCATATTTTGGTTCTTTCTCTTTTTCATATTATTTCATTAATTAATTATAAAAAATCCTGATGAACATCACCAGACAGAACATCGATGAACTTAACGCCACAATGAAACTAAATGTAGGCAAAGAAGACTATGAAGAACGTGTAAATAAGACTTTGAACGATTACAGGCGCAAAGCGAATATGCCGGGATTCCGTCCAGGTAAAGTGCCTGCATCGCTTATCAATAAAATGTACCGTAAATCGGTTTTGGCCGATGAAATCAACAAACTGGTAAGTGAAAAAATAAATGAATATCTGAAGGCTGAAGATCTTCATGTATTGGGCGACCCAATGCCAAATGAATCACTCACCGCCGACCGCGAAGAACAGTTCATCGTGGCGCAGGCGAATTCTGTGATGGACGAGAAGGGCCATTTCACGGACGACCGCGTGGTCTGCCGTCAGCGTGGCGAGTTCATCTGACGTGGAACCGACTCCGGTTTCCCCCCCCCCCCCCCCCCCCCCCCCCCCCCCACATGGACTCCCCTCCGCCGAAGCAGCTTGTTTCAATGGCTGCCTTGCTCATCCCATTCCTCGAACACGACGACGCGAACCGCGCGTTGATGGGTTCGAACATGCAACGCCAGCAAGACGACGTTGAAGGCA
>CAVSGB010000212.1:0-15754 GCA_963726845.1 uncultured Bacteroidota bacterium
TATGTTCTGCTTTACTGGTTCGGGTACCGTATTGCTGCGCAGCCGTGCTATGATCACAGGAGCCGAGGAGGATCAAATATGGCACGAAGTCAAAGGCAGTCACTTACCACCGAGGAGCTATTGAGGGTCCTGAAAACCGCGAAGGAACACAGCGCCCGCGATTGGGCTTTGCTGGTCACCATCTACCGCCACGGCCTACGCGCATCGGAAGCCGCGGCGCTTACTCTTGGCGACATCCAAGACGGCCAATTGACCGTGGCCCGCGTGAAGGGCTCACTGAAAACGACGCAGCCGATTGTGAAGCACCCCGGCCAGTTGCTGGATGAAGTCAAAGCCCTTCGGGAATGGCTGAAAGAACGCCGCAAGACGGGTCAGACGCGCTATTCGTTTCGCGGAAAGGTGGAAACTTGCCGCGAACAGGTGTACCGGATATTCCGCCAGCACGCGGAAAACGCAAGCCTCCCCGAAAAAGCGGTTTGTCCACGTCCTGAAACACTCCTTGGCGAGTCATCTCATTGCGGGCAATGCGAATCTGGCAATGGTACAAGTAGCCTTGGGGCACGCAAGCCTGTCCAGCACCCAAGCCTATATCCACGTCTCGGACGCCCAGGCCGCCGAAGCCAGCCGAAGGCGTTGATGGCGCTGTTCTGATGCCCACCACGGCAAAGCAGCGAAGCCCACTCCCTGAAACGGGGTGGGCTTTTCTGTTTTTTGGGGTATCTCACAAAGCGCTAGCCAGCTACAAGCCCCATAAACACCGCATAGAATGCAGTGCCGTAACTCGAAATGTGGCTACGTGACTTGCCATGTTCGTGCAACTATATACAAACACACATAATAGAGTAATTGACAACTAGCCTTTTTTCTGTCAATATTATGTAAGGTTCGTGGTGGCGATCCCCTCCCGAAAGGCGCCCCAACCCCTAAGCGACGCACGCGCGTCGAAGTGGGGCGGGCAGATAACTCCAGCCTATCAAGGCCGGACAAACCTCATTCAACTGAAAAGTAGAGGTGCGTCATGGGAGACCTGTTGACGGTCCCTCAGTTTGCGTCTGCCTTGTGCGTCAAGCCGGGGACAGTTCGCGCGTGGATTTTGCGTGAGGACCATCAAATACGTGCGCATCTCCCGGAGATGTGTCCGTATTCCGAGGACCGAACTCACACGACTTACGAAGAACATCATCCCGGCCAAACCTAACGTTCAGGCCGTTTAAGTGGAGGTGGGTCGCATGGGAAACGCGCCAGCGCCAATTGACTGGAACGCCGCCGTCAAGCAATTTGGCGGAACGGTGTCCACTCTGCAGGGACAGCCGACCGGGGACATTGACTGGAACGCCGAGGCGCAGAAGATGGGAGCCTCGGTGTCCAATCCCATCCCCAATGATCCGCATTGGCTTGCGCCGGAGTTGGGGCACGTGGCTGTTGGGGTTGCCAAGGGCGCGGGGCAGACGGTTGAAGGGGTCAGCAAGGTTTTGAATAAAGTCCCTGTGGTGGGGGAATACTTGGCGCCCACCCCTGGTGTCCATGCCGCCGAAGAGATTGAAACACCCCATGGATTATCAGAAGGGGTGGGGGTGGGGATTGAAAATATCCTGGAATTTGTTGCCGGGGATGAAGCCCTTAAGAGTCTTTCGGTAGCCGAAAAGTTGGGGATGGCCGAGCGCATCTGGGCGAAGGTTGGAGAGACGGCGTTGAGGCAGGCCGTCATCGGGGGAACGCAGGCAGGGTTACACGGAGGCAGCCCCGCGCTTGGAGCGGCGGCGGGTGCATTGCGGAGCGGCACGGCGGCGAGCACTGCCGTGTTGGCGTAAATCCAGGTTTCATCCAGCTCGCTATAGCTGGGCGCGAACGTGCGGCCCGTGCGGAAGAAGAGGTATTTGCCGTCGGGATCGAACACCGGCAGTTCGTCGTTGTAGAAGCCGGAGGTGACCTGGTGCAGCGCGTTGGACTTGCAGTCGTAGAGGGCGATGGCCGAGTTGCGATTGTCCAGGTCCTGCGCCCAGGCGATCCAGCGGCTGTCGGCGCGACCAGCCGACGGTGAAGCGGCTCAGCTCATCGTGGTACATCCAGAGTTGGCGGCCGATCACCTGGTTGGTCTTCGCCTCGAAGTCGAAAAGGTTGATGCGCATCGCCTGGTCAATGAAGGCGATCTTTTTGCTGTCGGGCGACCATTGCGGGCGATAGCGGAAGCCCGGGCCAAGCTTCGTCAGGGTCTGCTCCCCGACCTGGTTGGTTGGGCTCGTAGTCGCGCACCTCCACGGAGAGCGCATCGCGGTCGCCCTCCGGCACATAAGGCGGATTGGAAACGACAAGATCGAACCGCTCGCCGGCAACAGGCGCCAACAGATCGCCTTCAAAAAAGCGCACGCGGTCCGCAACGCCATTTCGCTCCGCGTTCTCGCGCGCTACGGCCAGTGCGGGCGCGGAAATTTCCGTCGCGGTAGATTTCGCGCAGCAGGCAGCTTGTGGGCCAAAGCCACGGCAATCGCTCCCGAGCCTGCGCCCACATCCACGATCCGCGGCGTGCATGAAACCGGCGGCCAGCGCAATCGCCTTCTCCACCAGGTGTTCCGTCTCCGGCCGCGGGATGAGCACATCGCGGTTGACGCGGAAGCTGAGCCCGTAGAACTCCGTCTCGCCCGTGATGTACTGGATGGGCTCGCCGGTGCGGCGGCGTTTGATCAGAGCGCGCAGAACGGCAGCGGCATCGGGCGCAAGGGTCTCGTCCTCGTGCGCGATCAAGCCATGCACAGATTTGTGTCCGGCGCATTTTGCCTGAGCACATGGAGCAGCAGAGCCTCCGCGTCGCGCCGCGCGCGCTCGGGATGCGGGCCCGCTGCAAGCGAAGACTCGGCTTCGGCGAGTAGCGCGCGAATTGTGCCGGGATCGATCAGCGTGTGCTGCATCGGATGCGAACGATGATCCTAAACAGGATAGCGCTCCAGCGCAATGGCATGTTTGGCCACAGTGCGGCTCAGGCCCACCACGTCAGCCGGGGTGAACCGCGCCAGCCGCCGCAGAATCGCCAACTGCGTGCGCAGTGCGTCGCCTTCGCCGCACGCCGCCAAAACGCGCCGCTACGGAAGGAAAAGCGCTCTTTACATTATTCGTAATAATTTCTTCATACTGTTTTAGGATTTGCATAACCCTTCAGTAGTAATTTTGTTTCAAACTAAAATTGAAACCAAAATGAAAAAGACGTACATTGATTTTATAAAAACTATAATCCTAAATTTTGAAGAATTTACTTACATTGTTTTTACGGGATTAATTACGGGTACAATAGTTTTTTCCTTTTATTTTATTTTCCAAAACTGAATTGCATTTGGAACAAAAATTTTCGGGATAATAGAATTAATACCTTCTGCAATTTTTAAAATACTTTTTATAAAAAGTAAATTCATTTTTTCAAAAAATAAATCATTATTATAACTACGAATTTCAAACAAAATTCTTGCATTCCAGAATATCTAATCTATTCACTGTGAAATAAAGTAAACTTTTATTAGATTTTTAGATAACACGAAAATAAAAATCAAAGTTGAAATTCACTTTTGCAGTTCTTAGTAAGAGTATTTCTTAAAGTAGCTAAAAAAGATTAGAATAGTCCATGAATTTGGCTAATAAAATGCAAATCAAACCGGAAGGAATACCTACTATAAGAAGAAAGCGTATGTCATCCCAATTTTCCTTACCCATCTTTACAAGTTTTTTTACAACCTTGCCCATCTGTTGATGTTTTATATCCAAATGCGAAAATTACATTATAAGAATACTGTATTGCAATTATTTTGTATTAACTAATTATTAATTTTTCAGGTATTTATAAATTATAATCGGATTGCTTTGAGATTATTGAAAAAAATATTTTAAAAATTAGGATTTGTATTTTTCCAAAATTCATCATGCCTGCAAAGAACAAATTCGTCAAAAAACACATTTATATTTTCCCGATTTCTGTTTTCATTTGTTTATCAATTATTAATTATTATTTAATTATTTGTAAACACGAATCAAAAAGTATTCTTCTACATTTGGCTTTATAGAGTTAATAGTGTTGAAACTTTAAAAAACTACTTTTATGTCAGATAATTTAAATACAAAAAAAAATGATACACACATCAATTTACTTATCGAAGTAATTGAGAAAAATAAACATATTATTTTGGGTTCTTCAAACGAAATAGCGATGAAAAAGTTGTATTCTTTCAACAGCCGGGTAGTAATTGCAAAAGACACTAATTTTCTTGAAGCAGTCAGGAAAGAAATGGGAGGGGAATTAATAAACAGCAAAAATATTGGGCCTTTTTTGTATTTCGATTAAAATAATTTACCGGTAAATGTTAAAAATAGTTGCAAATCAAATATCTGAAAGTATTGACATTAAATGGTTTCGTAAGAGTTATTCTGGTTCAGAATATTACTTTACTTCGTCTGAAGTTTTTTATAAGGGCGAAAATGAAAAATTTTTGTATGTTCTCTCGTATGGCGTAGTTATTTTTTCAGGATATGATGAAATTAAGCAAAGTGAATTGAATGAATTTATTAAACCATTTTGCAAAAATATACTTGCTGAAAGGTTAACCGAAGAATTCATTATAAATGAAAATTCACCTTTCGACAGGTTCGAATACAATGAAATTTTTCATTTTCGCCCTTATAAAAAACTTCAGACGAAGTAAAGTAATATTCTGAACCAGAATAACTCTTACGAAACCATTTAATGTCAATACTTTCAGATATTTGATTTGCAACTATTTTTAACATTTACCGGTAAATTATTTTAATCGAAATACAAAAAAGGCCCAATATTTTTGCTGTTTATTAATTCCCCTCCCATTTCTTTCCTGACTGCTTCAAGAAAATTAGTGTCTTTTGCAATTACTACCCGGCTGTTGAAAGAATACAACTTTTTCATCGCTATTTCGTTTGAAGAACCCAAAATAATATGTTTATTTTTCTCAATTACTTCGATAAGTAAATTGATGTGTGTATCATTTTTTTTTGTATTTAAATTATCTGACATAAAAGTAGTTTTTTAAAGTTTCAACACTATTAACTCTATAAAGCCAAATGTAGAAGAATACTTTTTGATTCGTGTTTACAAATAATTAAATAATAATTAATAATTGATAAACAAATGAAAACAGAAATCGGGAAAATATAAATGTGTTTTTTGACGAATTTGTTCTTTGCAGGCATGATGAATTTTGGAAAAATACAAATCCTAATTTTTAAAATATTTTTTTCAATAATCTCAAAGCAATCCGATTATAATTTATAAATACCTGAAAAATTAATAATTAGTTAATACAAAATAATTGCAATACAGTATTCTTATAATGTAATTTTCGCATTTGGATATAAAACATCAACAGATGGGCAAGGTTGTAAAAAAACTTGTAAAGATGGGTAAGGAAAATTGGGATGACATACGCTTTCTTCTTATAGTAGGTATTCCTTCCGGTTTGATTTGCATTTTATTAGCCAAATTCATGGACTATTCTAATCTTTTTTAGCTACTTTAAGAAATACTCTTACTAAGAACTGCAAAAGTGAATTTCAACTTTGATTTTTATTTTCGTGTTATCTAAAAATCTAATAAAAGTTTACTTTATTTCACAGTGAATAGATTAGATATTCTGGAATGCAAGAATTTTGTTTGAAATTCGTAGTTATAATAATGATTTATTTTTTGAAAAAATGAATTTACTTTTTATAAAAAGTATTTTAAAAATTGCAGAAGGTATTAATTCTATTATCCCGAAAATTTTTGTTCCAAATGCAATTCAGCTTTGGAAAATAAAATAAAAGGAAAAAACTATTGTACCCGTAATTAATCCCGTAAAAACAATGTAAGTAAATTCTTCAAAATTTAGGATTATAGTTTTTATAAAATCAATGTACGTCTTTTTCATTTTGGTTTCAAATTTTAGTTTGAAACAAAATTACTACTGAAGGGTTATGCAAATCCTAAAACAGTATGAAGAAATTATTACGAATAATGTAAAGAGCGCTTTTCCTTCCAATGCAATGTTTTGAAATACAGCATATAAATATAGTTAACATTCAATTAATGAAATATTATAATTAAAATTACACGTGGAAGGTATATTTGCTCGTTTGAAAATATTTAAAATTATGGATACCCTTCCAAAAAGAATAATAATTGCCGATGATCATGCCGTTGTACGAACAGGATTACAATTAATACTTGACGAAACACATGATTTAAGTATCGTTGATGAAGCCCGGAACGGCAAGGAACTACTTGAAAAATTATGTATTAACTCCTATGACATGGTGATTCTCGATATTTCTATGCCGGGTAGAGACTCCCTTGATGTTCTGAAAGCAATCAAAAAGGACTGGCCTTCTGTTCCCATAGTTATCTTTTCAATGAACTCAAATGAAATTTATGAAGTGAGGATGCTTAGCAATGGCGCTTCGGCATATATTAATAAAGAAACACAACCAGAGCAAATAATCAATATATTGCGCGCTGTAATAAATGGGAAAAAATATATTTCCTCACAACAGGCTGAAACTATTGCCGAATACATATCAGTTCAAAAAAATTCAATAATCGCAGCACATGAAGTTCTAACCGACCGTGAATTTCAGATTTTCTGTCTTTTAGCAGGTGGTGTCCGCAAAACAGAAATAGTCCGTAAACTTGAAATTAGTATAAATACATTGAGCAACCATCGCAATAACATTATGAAAAAAATGAAAATGACGGCTAATTCCGAACTTACGCGATATGCCCTTCAGGAAGGAATTATACAATAGATGAAAAATAAAAAATTTATTCTTCCAACAATTATTTTTTCATTAATTATTATTGTAATTATATCATTTCTGGTACTTCAAAAAAGAAATGAAAGGAAAGCGCTGTCTATAGATGCTAGGATAAAAGGGTTGTTGGGCCAATCTAAAATTTTTCTTGGATACTCTCCGGAAATGGCTTCAAAAAAAGCCAATGAAGCTTTAAACCTTTCAAAATACCTTAATAAAACTGAATTTATTATACAATCCAAAGAATTGCTTGGAGAAGTAAAAAATATCGAGGGAAATACCAAAGAAGCCCTTGAACTGTATTTAAATGCTTTCGAACTTGCAGTTAAAGAAAAACTTCCTCATGAAGTATGTAAAATAACAATTGAAATTGGAAAGGTTTACTATAATTGGGGACAATATGATACTTCACTTATATTTTTTAATAAGGCTAAGACAATTGCTGAAAAAAACAAGGAAATGCAATTGAATTCAGAAGCACTGACCTACATCGGCAAGTATTTTCGAGTTAAAGGAAAATTTGAACAGGCCATGTCTTTTTTCCAGAGGGCATTGGAAATTGCCCGGGAAATAAACGATTATAAACAAATTGCTTTTACCCTGAACACAGAAGGGAAATATTATATAGGTGAAGGCAATTTAACTTCTGCTTTACAATGTTACCAGGAAGCATATACTGCAAGTGAAAAAGTCAATGACAAACTGCTTCTGGCTGATGTCTGCAACCACTTAGGCGGATTGTACCTGCTTACCGATCAATATGAAAAGTCTTTGGAATTTCACAGGAAAGCATTAAGTTACAGGAATAACATGAACAACCCGGAAGGGATGGCAAAATCATTTAATAACATTGGGAAGGCGTATTTGGAATTACATAAAAATGATAGTGCACTTATATATTTTAATAAATCATTGGACTTTTGCAAACAAACCGGCTATAAAAAAGGATTGGTCAAAGCGCTTACGAATATTGGCAAAATATATAATTTACAACAAGATGAATTTAAATCTGAACAATTTATTTTACAAGCTTTTGAAATTTCAAAAAAAGTCGGTTACAATTTAGGTATGGCTGAATCGGCCAGGCATTGGGAACATTATATTTATCTAATGGATTAGTTGATAAAGCCCTTGGTTGTTTTGACGTTAGTTTGAGCAATCTAAAGAACCTTGATTTCGACGAATTGCTGCAGGTCAATTACAAAGGTTTATATGAATGTTTTAATGCCAGTGGCAATTATAAAAAAGCATTACAATACCATGAACTGCTTTTGGAAACAGAAAAAAAGCTTTTAAACGTCGAAAACCATCGTCAGTTGGCAATTTTGCAATTAACATTTAATACGGAACGAAAAGAAAAGGATAACCAGGTGTTGCGCAAAGACAATGAATTAAAGGCGATGACTATAAAACGCAAATCCACTTTTTTGTGGTTGATCGTTTTATTACTTTTTTCCAGCATTTTGCTTTGCATAAATATTTATAACCGTTTTTACAGAAAAATTAAGGCCAACAAAACATTAGAAGAATTAAATTCTAAAATTACCATTCAAAACAAAGCACTCGAAAAGCTAAATAAAGAATTGAATGTTGCAAACGAAGAAAAAGATAAATTGTTTTCAATTATTGCACACGAATTGCGTAACCCTCTGTATTGGTTTCAAAACCTGGCCGAAGTATTGTCGAGGAATTATCATACCATGAAACCTGAGAAAATTCAAAAGTCGTTGTTGGCCCTTGACGAATCGGCCAAAAATGCATTTCACCTGATGGACAATTTATTGCACTGGTCGCGATCGAGGCTAAACCGCATCACACCTAAAAAAGCCAGGTATTCTTTGCTTTTAATAATAAATGAATCGCTTAAAATGTACGAGACCATAATTCAGTATAAAGAAATTGAACTTAAAATATCAATCCCGGAAGAAACACAAGTTTATGCCGATCCTGATTTGCTGGGATGTGTAGTCCGTAACCTTGTTTCAAATGCAATTAAATATACACCCAATAAGGGAATAATTAGTATAGATTGCTCAGAAGGGAAAGACTTTATTAATGTTATTGTAAGTGATACTGGTACAGGAATTATTTGCAAAAACCTTAATGATATCTTTAAAAATAATAACCATATTTCCAATAAGGGCCTGATGCAGGAGAATGGATCGGGATTGGGTTTAAAACTTTGCAAGGAATTTGTAGAATTGAATGGTGGAGATATTTGGGTGACAAATAACGATGAAAAGGGAACACGTTTTATGTTCACAGTTTATAAAGGTAATTGTTATGAAATTAAACAGAAAAAGCTGGAACTTGCAGAAACAAAATAATTACTTAATTCCAATTCTGGCTGAAATAACTTAAATTATTGGAATAGCTTGATTAACATTTATAAATACTATTCGGTATCGTTTCCATAAGCTATAATGGAACCAAACGCAGCAATGGCTTTTGTTATAAGCTTTTTCATAAAAAGACCAACACTCTTGCATTTCCATTTTGACAATAAGATAATGTCCGATTAATATCAGGTTAATATTACAGAGGTAGTTTTGCTTCTAAAGTAATTTATAACTTAATATGGAAGGAAATCAAAATACCCAGCTTATTAGCGAAAGTGACATAATAAATGTGACAAATTTAAAAGGCCCGCAGGAAAAGGTGTTGCCAGTATGATAATGTCGGCCTTCAAGTATAATAAAATAAATGAAATTTATCAAAAACATCAAAAACTGGATGGTTTCGAATTTATAAATGCTGTTATAGAAGAAATTGATATAAAGTATGAACTTTCTGAATTGAACCTCTACCGAATACCAAAAGCAGGTTCATTTATAATGGTTTCGAATCACCCGTTTGGTGGGCTTGAAGCACTTATTCTAATTAAAGAACTTCAAAAAATAAGAAACGATGTAAAAGCAATTGGTAATTTTCTGTTTCATAAAATAGGACCAATAAAACCATTTATATTCCCCGTAAACCCATTTGAAACGCACAAAGGAGAGAAATCGAGTATATCAGCGCTGAAAGATGCATTAAAACATCTCGAAAATGGCAGACCATTATTAATATTCCCTGCCGGTGAAGTATCGACTTATTATCCTGAAAGTATCGGTATTTCAGATCGTAAGTGGATGAAACAAGCAATTAAATTTATTAAAAAAGCCAAAGTACCTGTTGTTCCGGTTTTTTTTCAGGGCGCTAACAGCAATGCATTTCATGCACTGGGCTTTATTCATCCATTATTGCGAACTGCCAAAATCCCTTCGGAACTATTAAATAAGAAGAATAAATTAATCAATATAAGGATAGGAAACCCAATTTCAGTAACAGAGCAATTGAGGTACCAGGAAATAGAGAGGTTTGGCCGCTTTTTAAGAACAAAAACTTACCTTCTTGGAACAAACCTGGAAGCTAAAAAATTCTTCAAGCCTCTTTTTTATTTCCCAAAGAATGAAGAAAATATTTTGCCTGAGGGAAACAGGGCCATATTAAAAAAAGAAATAGAGGATTTGCCAACTACAAGTCTTTTATTCAAACAAAATAATTATAGCGTTTATTGTGCCGCAGCAAGTATGCTTCCAAATGTTTTAAATGAATTGGGCAGGCTTAGGGAAATTACATTTCGTGAAATAGGTGAAGGTACAAATAAGAAAACCGATTTAGATGAATACGATTTGTATTATAACCATCTGTTTATCTGGGACAATATTACCAATACTATAGCTGGCGCCTATCGCATAGGTATGGGAAAAGACATCATGCAACAATTTGGTATAAAAGGTTTTTATATTAAAAGCCTCTTTAAAATTAAAAAGAAGTTTTATCCGGTTATGTCTGAAGCATTAGAATTAGGCCGTTCATTTATAGTAAAAGAGCATCAGCGCAATCCGCTTTCTCTTTTTCTGCTTTGGAAAGGGATCCTGCAATTTCTGGTAAGAAATCCTGATTATAGGTATCTGATTGGCCCTGTAAGTATTAGCAATCGGTTTTCAACACTCTCAAAAGGGTTAATAGTTAATTATATTGAAGAGAACCACTTTAATGGCCATTTGGCGCAATATGTGAAGCCCAAGAAAAAATTTAAAGTCCCGGTTTCAAATATTGATACTGATATATTAACTGAGAATATAAAAGACCTTAAATCACTCGATTCTATAATTAAAGACATAGAACCAGGCAACTACAGGATACCGGTATTAATGAAAAAATATTTAGAATTAAATGGGAAAATAGTTTGTTTTAATGTCGACCCAAAATTTAACGATGCATTAGATGGCCTCTTAATACTCGATTTGTACAATATTCCTGAAGATGCTATTAAAATGCTTTCGAAAGAATTAAATAATCAGGATTTGTTAAAGCGGTTCAATATAATTAACCATAACAATATTTACGAAAATTTCCCTTTTGAAACAATTGTACAATATTAAAATTCAGATTAAAGAGAAAAGAACAAAGAAAAAGGTGTAATGTGCAATAAGTGAAATTGTTCTCATCTGAAATGAGAATATTTTAAAAAATAGTCATTTAATCAACTTTATTAAATTTTAAAACATGCTGCAAATAATTATCCAATATATTATCATTTTTTCATCCGGAATAGCAATACTTATTTTTTTGAACAAAAGGAATAAACTAATAATTCAATTGCGCCAGGTGAACCGGTTTCTATACTATTTAAAAAAAAGTGAATTTGCTTATGTCGAAGATGTGGAACTTAAAAATGCCAATCCTGAAGTAAAAACTATTTTTTCGAGGTTAACCGATTTAATGGGAATAGTGAGCCAACGGGATGTAAAGCGGGACCATGCAGAAAAAAATCTTCGATACAGCGAACTTAAATACAGGGAAATGGCTGATTTTCTACCGCAGGGAATATTCGAGGCAGATGAAGAAAGAAATATAACTTATACCAATAAAGCATGGTTGAATATGATGGGTTTTTCAAATGACGAGATTAAAAACGGTTTAAAATTAACAGAGATATTCAACAATCAGGATTTGGAAATAATGTTTTCTGAAAGCGCTTCAATCGAGAGAGAATGTAAAGTTTCTACTAAAGAAGGTAATTTAAAGTCTTCAATGATTTTTAGTTCCAGAAAAATTAAGGATAATATCCCGAAAGGCATAAGGTGCATAATTATAGATGATACAGAGCGTAAAAGACAAATAGACGAATTGGAAAAAGCAAGGACAAAAGCAGAGGAATCCGATAAATTAAAATCTGCATTTCTCGCCAACATGTCGCACGAGATACGCACCCCAATGAATGCCATATTGGGTTTTTCGAATCTACTTTATGAAAAGGAAGTAAATGAAATTACAAAAAGAGAGTACCTGCATTATATAAAATCATCCGGGCAGCACCTGCTAAAATTAATTGACGATATAATTGATATTGCAAAAATTGAAGCCGGTGAACTAAAAATCATAAAAGCTCCATTTAACCTTAATTTGCTACTGACGGAACTTCAAAGTTGGTTTATCCAAATAAGTGCCAATAAAGACATTGATATAATTTTTACCAATGAAAATACCAATCCAAACCTTAACATTATATCCGATTCATTGCGATTACGTCAAGTACTCTCAAACCTTATCGGTAACGCGGTAAAATTTACCAATATCGGGTTTGTAGAATTTGGTTATGATATATTCGACAATACCATTCAATTTTATGTAAAAGACTCTGGAGTTGGTATACCCATACACTTGCATGAAGCAATTTTCGACAGGTTTCACCAGGTAGAATATATAAAGTTTAAAGGCACCGGACTTGGACTGACTATAACCAAAAATCTTATTCAAATTCTTGGTGGCCGAATATGGCTGACATCTAAAGAAGGCAAAGGTTCAACTTTCTTTTTTACCATTCCATTTGAACCCATTGAAATAAAAAAAACAAAAGAAAATATGGAACAATTTAAGGACAGTTACAGTGAAGTGAGATTTAAAGGACAAAAATTACTAATTGCAGAAGACAACGATTTAAGTTATAATTTGTTGGAAAGAATGTTGTCACATTCCGGGTTAAAAGTTGTCAGGGTAAAAAATGGCAAAGAAGCTATTCGGGTTGGCCTGAAAAGCGCCGACATTATATTGATGGATATGCAATTGCCATTGATCGATGGTTATTCGAGCTGTCAGGCAGATAAAACGTTTGCGACCGGAAGTCCCTATAATTGCACAAACAGCTTCTGCTTTTACTGAAGACAAATTAAATTGTATCGAAGCCGGTTGTGACGACTATTTATCAAAACCTATTGATAAAGAATTACTTTTTAATAGTATTACCAGGCACCTGAATGAGAAAAAGGATTTAGAAGTTGCTTTATAAATAAATAATAAATTAACGTTTGGCACAAGTTCAGGTAACATTCTAAATATACTTTCGCAAGATGAATTAATAGAATGTAAATATGAAAGCAAAGATTTTTTTAATAGGAATTGCAGTACTTACAATAAGTTTGCAAAAAACAGCTGCACAGGTAAAAAGTATTAAAATTGGCAACCAGGTTTGGATGGCCCAGAACTTAAACATAGATATTCCCGGAAGTTTCATTTATAACGGGAATCAGACAATTGAGCAAAGTTATGGCCGCTTATACACATGGGAAGCCGCAAAAAATGCATGCCCTGCAAGTTGGCACCTGCCAACAGACGGTGAATGGACAGAGCTTGTAAATACTGTTGGTGGTGAGGATATAGCAGGTAAACAACTGAAGCCAACGGGAGGGACTGGTTTTAATGCCCCGCTTGGCGGATATGCTGATGGACATTCATTTTGGTTTATTAATGTTTATGGTGGTTACTGGACATCTTCAAGTTATGACGATCAACATGCCTGGTACAGGTATTTCACAAAAAAAGACGATTCGTTTACAAAAACATATTTTAGTAAAAACTATGGGTTCTCAGTTCGTTGTATTAAAAATCAAAACTATACAGCTGAAAAATAACCTCCTCTTCAATATATTTTTTCTAAATTCAGAAAGCCCGGGAAGCCGGGCTTTCATTTAAATATTTACTTTTTATTATAAATAGGGTATTTCCCCGATATTTTTAGTTTTTGCAGGCTTTCTTGGTTAGGCTTATATTATATCCATAATATAATTAACAACTCCGTAAACCATATAATTTTAAAGTCCTTATGTTTATTTTAATTACTTAAGGAAACGACATTGAAATATTATTTATCAAAAAACTCTGATTTATAACTGGCCCTATCGAATACAGATAAATCATTGCTTTCATCGAGTATTAATTGTAACCCGCTATTCAATTCAAAATTATCTTCAATAACTATTGAGTTTCTTGCTATCATATTCATGTTATATATATTTTTTATCAAATATAAGCCAGTATTAAAAGCATACTTTAAATTCAATATTAATAAATGATTAACCATTGATTAACCTAAGTATTTGTATTGGTTTTACATAGAATGAATAAACAAATAACAGTAATTTAACCCTATAAGGATAATTATTCATCTGTTAATAGCTTAATATTGTTAATAATTTTTAAAATGAAAACTAAAATCAACTTTAGCTCAGTTATGGGTGAACTTGCCATGATCCATGCAGAACTCGATTGCAGGGAGAAACTGATGAAAGTTTATCATATTCTGGAGAGCAATATCGACATTCCGGGAGTTATCATTATGAAAGACGGTTCTTTTTACAGGATGCTTTCCCGCGAAAGATTTTACCAGGTAATGAGCAAGCAATATATGTTTGATTTATTCTCCCGGCGTTCGGTGCAATTTTTTTTTGATGACAATTATCCCGACAATTATCTGATGCTCGATGAAGATTTTCCTATTATTGAAGCAGCTGGAAAAGCCTTACAACGTGAGGATAAAAAGCGAAATGAACCGGTTATTATAATTACAAAAAATAAGGAATATAAACTTCTTCCTGTGCAAACTTTGCTTTTGGCACAGAACGAAATTCAAAGAAGCTCACTTGGCTTAATAACTGAGGCAAATGAATTTAAAAAAGATGTTTTTCGGGTAGTTGCCCATGATTTAAGAAACCCGTTATCTGCTGTAATTGGCTTTGCAAATCTAATAAACAGCAACGCGTTGGATATCGCGCAGGCAAAATTTTATGCCGATCAAATAAGTTTTGCCGCTAACAATATGAACGAACTTATCAAAGACTTCTTAAACGCGGCTATACAAGACTCGATTGACTTTGAGCTTCATCTCAATATTTTAGAAATAAATTCCAATATTGAAAAAATAATTGCAAATTTTCAAAACTCACTTATTGCCAAACAGCAAGTACTAATTTTTAAGCCAGCAGATATGGACATTATGATAAACGCTGATAGAAATAAAATTACTGAAGTAATAGAAAACCTTATCTCGAATGCTATAAAATATTCAAATTATGGGAAAAAAATAAACGTGGATGTTTCAAAGGAAAATGATCTGGCTATAATTAAAGTTATAGATGAAGGTCCAGGACTTTCAGAAAATGATAAAGAAAAAGTATTTAATAAATTTCAGAAACTAAGCGCTAAACCAACAGGCAATGAAACTTCAACAGGTTTTGGATTGTACATTGCAAAAAGGATTGTGGAAAGGCACGAAGGGTAAAATATGGGTTGAATCGGAATATGGAAAGGGAAGCACTTTTTGTATTTCATTGCCTGTATTTTGCGAAAAAAATAATATGGAAAATAAACATGAAGTAATTAGTGTGTAGATAAAAAGTTGCATTATTAATAAATAGTTAACGATTGCCCTTCCTGGTTAAGTTATTATTAAATAATCTGTTCTTTATTATTAACTCCGATTTTTAAATACAAGTAAACCAATAAACTAACAAAAATAAGCGTTTAACGGTTATCCCATATAGTCATTTTTACTATTGCCCACCCTTTATTACCAGAATAGATTTGAAAAGTTTTTGATTTCAAATTTTCCAAAAATACTTTCAAATTTTTA
>CAVSGB010000213.1:0-3764 GCA_963726845.1 uncultured Bacteroidota bacterium
CCGGTGATATTTTTAAAATCTAAGTTTCCTCCGCTTGTGTGAATTTCATGGTTCCCATTTAAATCGGCCAAACTTATATTTCCGCCACTTGTATTCAAATTGCATGAACATTTAAAAGGAGCTTTTATGTTGAAACCTACACTGATATTTTCTTCATAACTTTTCTTTACGTTTATTTCTAATTTGTCATTTTCGTTGATGATTTCCAGATCGACTAATTTCTGCAATTCTTCAAGTGAAATTTGTAATAAATGGCCTCTTTTCCTGACTATAAAATCAACTTCGACATAATCCTTGTCAAAGCCGGTAGCCGTAATATTCCCTCCAGACGTTGAAATGGTCAGATTTGCTGGTGAAGTTACTTTGAAATCCTTTGTAAAAGAAACTTCACTATCCCTGAAACCACAGCAAATAAGCGTGGTTATGACAAATAAAACAGATAATTTTTTCATGGTTTTTAGTATTAGTAAATAAATTAATAGACTGCAATTCCATAAAAACTAATTTCAGGTCGTTTCCTGATCCATCGGTTTGGTGAATTCGACTGGTTGGTAGAATAATTTAAAGTATAATTTCCTTTTTTTAGAAACAAGCTGCTATTTACAAACCTGTTAGATGCAGCTCCACCGGCAAATTGCGAGTCCGATTGTTTCATGATCCAGATTGTATCGCGCTTTTCGTTTTCGATCCAGCCATAATCTCCTGTTAGGGGCAAAACAAATTTGAAATTATCTGTTACTTCAACCAGTAAATACAAATATTCATCATCCCAAACGGAACGAAAAACTGCTGAAATATTGTCTGGATCGGGCATTTTTTCTGATGTTGTCTTAGCCATTTTATATTTCGGGGCAATATTCCAGGCATTTTCGATTTTTCCGTCTAAATTAATCGGCACTTTAGTTCTAACGGCCGTGCAAAGCGAATCATTTTCATAACCTTTAAAATTTTCTGCAAGGGCCATAGTTCCGAATACACTCGGGTTTTCCCATGGCCACTGTTGTTTTTCAAAATGCCAGCAAATACAGTCTTTTCTTCCATTTCCATCGTTATCGCAAACATTAATATCGAAACCAATCTTAAGACCATCCGAGGGCTTTATATTGTTAAGTGTTTTCCATGGAAACCTGATTTCAAACAAATATGAGGTCTTTGATGGATCGCCCTGAACAAATTTTATATTTTCTGCAGTTGAATAATTGCCTGAAATTTCTGGATAGTCATAATCAACGCGGTATTGACGATCGTATTTAGTGTCAAAAGAAGTTTTCTTTTCATTTTTTAGATCAAAGTAAATTTCAACATTGTCATATTCCCAGGGATTTAAAGTCTGTTCTTTGACAAATTCCCCAACAGCAAAGATTTTAACCATAGTATCATTTTCGATATTAAAAGGTCTTTTAATGCTGATATAATCACCAACATTTTTTATCAATACTTTAGGGGTTTTCTCAATAAAACTCCAGGGGATTTCTTTAGGAAAAGCTTCCTGATAAAGCTTTACAAGCTGGTCAGTTTTTTCCGTATTTTTCATGTATTGTGCAATCCTGATATTGGAAAAATAATCGTTGAAAACCAAATCACGATAATTAGAATTATTTGCCCATTCAAGATATTTATGAATAGAATCGGACGAAGTTTGAAAATTAAAAGCAGGCAGTGAATCATTCCTGATAATCAATCTTTTTAAAAAGGCTGTTGCAAAAGGTGAATCGAAAATATCCCCATTCTGAAGGCCAAACGGGGCGTTGAGGTTTTCGGAATTCGCCAGGATTATAAAAGTGAGGCTGTCGGTAAGCGATTTTATAATTAACGATGAATTGTTTTTAACTTGTCCAAACGACCAAACATATTTTTTATCATTATAGAACTGCACAAACCAGCCCAATCCTGAAGGTGTCCTTTCACCATCATGCAGGTAAACCGGGCGGAACATCATATCAAAAGTACTTTCATTTTCGAAAAGTTTTTTATTGTCAATGGCCATTGAGAAGTTTTCTAAATCTGATAATGAAGAAACACATCCCTCTGAAATCCTTGCATTTTCAACTGCAGTTGTATTTTTCATTTTAAATTTTCGGGTGATTTGTTTTTTTAAGAGTTCTGAGAACCCTTTTCCAGTGGAAGATTTAAGAATATCGCCTAACAAATCGAACCGCGACTTGTCATAGTAGAATTCAGTTTCTGGCTTGCCTTGCGAAGTATGAGAAAGTATATTTTTGACAGTTGCATTTTTTATTTTAACATCAATGATATTATAATCTGCCAGATATTTTTTGATGTCCAGATTTTCCTTTTCATTCATTTGCAGAACCAGCGTTGCAGAAAAAATATCAGCCATAGCACCGATTGGATAGACAGTGTTTTCATCGGTTTTAATCTTATTTTCCTTATCGCCAAAGCCAATTCCTTTAGCCTTTAAAACCTGGCCCTCATTCACAATGGCATACGAAAACCCCCGGATATTCAGACTGTGTGGCCAGAGTTGTTATTTCATTTTCAAAAACTGTCAACTCTTTTTCAGTTGGGATATGCCGTTTAGCCTGATGTTTATTTTTATTTCCACAACTACAGATTAAAATTGTCATTAAGACACAAATGATTTGAATTTTTGTTTTCATGATATTTGGATTTTAATTATTGTTATTTTTTCTGCCCCTAAATCCCCTGAAGGGGACTTGAAGTTCTACTTTTCTTAGATTACAGTATTTTATTATGTTCTTTTTAATATTCTCAAAATCATGAAATATTTGTTTATTTCTATACCTTATTATTTTTATTCCAAATTTTTCTAATTCAAATGTTCTTCCAATATCATATTTTTGATTATCAATTGAATTATGTAATTCGCCATCAACGTCAATAACTAATTTTATTGAATGGCAATAAAAATCCGCAATAAACCTGCCAATTGGATGCTGGGCTTTGAAACGCAATCCCATTATTTTGCTTTTGCTTAGAAATCCCCATAATGTAAGTTCAGTTTCAGTTATAGAATTACGCAAAACCTCTGCCTTTTGAAAAACATAAGGACTCGCCCCATAAAACATTGACATTCTATCACTTTTCATTTTTGGAAGAATTAAATTCCCCTTTAGGGGATTTAGAGGCATAATTATTCATACCTCAAACTTTCTACCGGGTTTCTGCTTGCAGCTTTCCAGCTTTGCCAGCTCACAGTTATCATGGCAATGACAAATGCAACCAACCCAGCCACTGCAAATCCCCACAGGCCCAGTTCAGTTTTATATGCAAAGTTTTGCAGCCATGAGTGCATAGCATACCAGGCTACAGGCCAGGCTAAAATACATGCAACCCCAATCCATTTATTAAAATTTATTGCCAGCATAATGAAAATTTGTGCCAAATGGGCGCCATGAATCCTTCGAATCCCTATTTCTTTTGTTTTGCGCTCAGCCATAAATGAAGCCAACCCCAGCAAACCCAAACATGCTATAAATATTGCCAAAATTGAAAATATTGTAAGGGTTTGTCCAATCCGTTTTTCTTTATCATAAAGTTTTCCATAATCAGCATCGAGAAAAGAAAATTCAAAAGGGATACCATTTGAGTATTTGTCCCATGTCATTCTAAGAAAATCAATTGTTTTGGGAATATCCTTATTGCAAATGCGAACAGAAATAATACCCGGGTTATAACCATTCTTATTGAATGAAACTATGCAGGCTGGGCGGATTTCCTTTTGAAGCGATTCATAGTGATAGTCCATTGCAACTCCGATTACTTTATAAAAATCTTTGTCG
>CAVSGB010000214.1:0-6851 GCA_963726845.1 uncultured Bacteroidota bacterium
TAAACCAGCAACTGTAAAAGTAATGGAACTAAAAAACCGTTGGGCTTCCTGGTCACCTAAAAATGGATTAAACTTTCATTGGAAATGTGCCATGGCTCCAGTTTCAGTGCTTGATTATATTATTACTCATGAAATGGTGCATTTAAAGTACCCGAATCATTCACCAGAGTTCTGGAATGAACTAGATAAAAAAATGCCCAATTATAGAGAACAAGAAGCTTGGTTAAAAAAGAATGGGGTTAAAATGGATTTATAATATAATCTGGTTTTCAACCTATTTTCTTAAAAATTGTATATTTAATTTGCATGGTACCTGAATTAAAGAAATATTTGATTTGGGAAGTCGTTCAAGGTGCTGAAGATTTTGAATCTTTCCAAAAATTTCACGCCTCCTTTTTCAATTAGATCTGAAATTTCAGAAGATATTCATTCAAATTTAGAAATTATCGAAAAGCTATTGCATTATTGATACTTTGAATATGGTTTTTTGGATATAGCACTTGTTGAAGCAGTAATTACATTTTAACGTTTAAAAATAATTTAAAAAATGCAATAAAAAATATTTTTTACGTCATTAAGTGATATGGAACAGGAAGCAAAGAGAAAAAAGTTCGATTCTTTCTTTAGAAAGGAATATGACAAACTGGTAAATTATGTTAGGAAAAACATGAATGAAAGGTTTTTCAGTGCATCGCCTGAAGATATTATTCAGGATGTTGCATTAAGCTTGCTTTCAAAACTCGATGTGAACGCACAGATTGAAAACTTTGCCGGATATATGTACCGATCAGTTAAAAACAGGATAATTGATTCGATAAGGAAAGAACAGCCTAATATTTCTATCGAGAATTTTAACGACAAAAAGACCGGGAACTTGATTTCTAATGATGTCGCTGATGATGATATGCAAAATAAGTCAGAAATTTCAGATATGGATCTGGAAATTTTGCATGAAGCTATATCAATGCTTCAACCTGAAGAAAAGGCTTTAATAGTTGCAACAGAGTTGGAAGGCAGGACATTTGAATCACTTTCGAAAGAATGGGATGTACCAATTGGAACATTGCTATCGAGAAAGCATAGGACGTTATCGAAACTACATAAATTAATAACACAAATAAATTCAAATTATAATTATGGAAACTATTGAAAATCATTCAGGAAGATGGAATTGCCGGCATAGTGCCTGGCGATGGGCAGGTTTTGGGATTTTAGGCGTATTGGGATTTATTGCAATCGCTTTCATTGGTGGTGCTCTTATCATGTGGCTCTGGAACTGCATTGCTGCTCCATTATTTCACATTTCAACGATAAGCTTCTGGGAAGCTATTGGATTGGCTGTACTTACCAGATTGCTTTTTGGCGGTGCCAATCATGGATGGCATCATGGTGGCAGAAGGTGGAAACAAGGGATGTGGCGCGGAAATCATTCAGGGCATTATCATCATACAGGTAATTGGGGTTGCCAGACACAATCAAACGATAAGTGCGGTTGTGACCCGGAACAGGACAAATGGAAATTTTATGATGAATACTGGAAGCAGGAAGGTGAGCAATCATTTAATGATTATGTTAAACGTAAAAGTGAATGTTCAGACAAGCCCTGACTCTAAACTTTAAAATAATATTGATGAGGCCGATATATATATAATATTGGCCTCTTTCTTTTAATCCATCGGCAAAGTAAGGGTAGTAAATGTTTCAGGCTGTCATATATTTGTCTTGCTTATTTTATTTTATACATTTACAATTCAAAACCGGGATTATGAAAATTGCCCTTGTAAATCTGGGACTTAATAAATTTCAACTTGCTTATAAAATTACTTTTTTATTAGCTTTTGGGCTGCATTTTAATTCCTATTTTTTAAATGCGCAGATTTCACCATTATATTCAAAGTATTTAGAATATGAACAATTTATAAACCCGGCAATTGCAGGTCGCGACAAATACCCGATTGTAAATATCTCGCATCAGCAATATTGGATTGGAGTGCAGGATGCCCCTAGTTCTACAGGGGTTGGGGCATCCATGCGGTTGGGGGCTTTCGATTTTTATAATCCCCGGAAAATGTTAAACAAATCAGACTTTTACTCAAGTGGCCGGATAGGCCTGGGTGGATTGATTTTACAGGAAAAAGACGGGCCGTTAAGTTCATATTGTTTTTCCGGGAGCTATGCATATTTTATACCTCTTAACAAAAGCAACACGGAGTTATCTTTTGGTTTATCTACCCAATTATTATATTACAATATCGATCAAAGTATGTTAAATCCACTTGATCACAACGATCCGGAACTTTTAAAACTTAACGAGAACCATTTTATACCTGAAACAGGCTGTGGCATTTATTACCACGACAGCCAATTTTATCTTGGATCCAGCGTAAACGATTTGCTATTGTCCAGGCAACCTTTAAACGACGATAAAAATGCACCCAATAAAAGAGACTATTTTTTTCAAACCGGATACAAATTCTTTTTAAAATACTTCGAAATGGAGCCTATGATATATACTGCTAAAATCGATAACAATCCCCTTTACTATTATGGACAAATGAAATTTTATTATATGAATTACAACTGGCTGGCAATTGGCTATAAATCAACAGAATCATTTCTTGTATCAATAGGATTGAATATAAACCGTTTATATATTGCTTATGTTTACGAACATAGCGTATCTGAAATGGGCACATATTTTAGCGGGTCACACGAAATCATGCTTGGAATAAATATTGGCCTCTACGAACCTGCAGGTCTAGAAAGCGTACCGGAAGTTTTTTATAAAAAAGGGTTTATATTTTTGAAAAGATAATTAATTTCAGATAAATTGCAATTCATTTGTATTGAACCATAATTTTATTAAACTTTTACTTAAAAGTTAAAAGTTAAAATTTGAATTGCAGGAAAATTTTGAACAGGCTTATTTATAAACTTAATTTTTCGGCCAACAATTATGGCGATTCTAACTGCTGGGAAGGTAAAGACAGCCATGGCGTTAATCTCGAAACTGGCACATACTGGTATATATTGGATAACAGGGAAGCTGGTTTGTTTAAAAAAGGGTTCATATTTTTGAAAAGATGAATAAATTACAATGAATTACAGTTCATATAAATGGATGCCGCCAGACTTAAGCTTTTACATAATGTGTGAAATTTTGAATTGCCTTAATGCCTTATATAGAATATATTGTAATTCGAATTGTTTCAGTAAAATACTCATTTGTGTAATTCTTCCCTTTTTATTTTATTCACAGCTTAATGCCCAAACCGGGAATTTAATAATCAACGGATCTCTTAATGGACAAATTACAGACCAGATTCCTCCGATTGGATGGAGCAATTGTAGTGACTCGAACAATACTCCGAATGTTTATAATTTTTATTCATTCTATGATGGTTCAACAACAATTAGTCCGGTTGATGATTCCACATTTGTTTGTATGCGTGCCCGTGGGGTCAATTATAATGAAGTATATTATCAACCTCACACACATGAATATTTATCCCAGTATTTGAAATCTCCTTTAAATAAATATTCATGTTACAAGTTCACGGCATTCTTGTGCACAGATTTACATATGCAAGTTACCGATCTGGTAGAATCAAATAAATCCTATCCTGTAGTCCTGAAAGTTTGGGGAGGAAGCATTTCCTGCACACGGGAAAAGCTTCTGTTTGTTACTAAACCGATTAAAGATACAACCTGGAAACAAAATCAGTATAGTTTTATTACCGGTGATTCTTCCTTCTCAGCCATAGTAATTGATGCATATTGGGACACTATTTCAGCAGGACAACCTACACAGGCATATAATGGGTTAATTTTAATGGATTCTCTCACCCTTACAAACACGGGGATTATGGATACAATAAAAACTGATACCGTTTACTATAAAGGAGACAATAAAACAATACTTGTTGCATCTAATGGTGATTCATATTTTTGGTCACCGTCTAAAGATTTAACAGCTGATAATATTCAATCGCCAACAATGTTGGAATTTTCAGGACATGATACTGTAATTATAAGTCATTCAAATAAATGCCCTTCCATAGAATTTTTCAATATCGTACTTAACTGCGATACTCTATATCCCGAAAGTACAATAAAAACTTATTTCTATAAATATTTTAAAAAGGTAGTTCTTAAAGCTTCAGATGGTGTAACATTCGACTGGGAACCTAAAACAGATTTGTCGGCTTATGATGTGCAAGCCCCATTTCTTACCGGATTTCATGATCAGTTTAATGTTACAATAACTGACAAATACAGTTGTGTTTCCCAGGAAGTATTCAACATATTTGCAAATTGCGATAGTCTGTACCCAAGTAGCAATGTATTGGTGCTGGACACATTTTTCAAAGAACGACCTGATGTACTACTGGTACCGAAAGTCGGTAAAATAGATGGGTTATGGAGTCCGGCAAAATGGCTCAGTTGCATTGATTGCCAAACTCCTTTGGCCACTCCTGAATATTCTATAACTTATTCCGTTAACTTAAAAGATTCTTTTGATTGTTTTCACCGCGAGAGTTTCAATATAAGAACGGAATTATTTATACCAAACGTAATTACGCCAAACGGAGATGGATATAACGATTGTTTTAAAATTATCGGGTTACCTGAAAATACCATAATAAGGATTTTCGATAAATCGGGCGAGAATGTTTTTTCAGCAAACAATTACGGCGATTCGAACTGCTGGGAAGGAAAGGACAACCGTGGTGTAAATCTCGAAACCGGGACATTTTGGTATTTCATAGAAAACCGCGAAGCAGGGTTATTAAAAAAAGGCTTCGTTTTCCTGAAAAGATAAATCTTTACATAAGATATTGCCTGTATTTTTTATAATAATACAGCATCCTTCTGTATTGCAAAGGGGTAATAATGCATTTGCAATGATCAGGGCTATCAGACATAATATTGGCAACTGATGGAATATAATATTCGCCATTTGGGTCCATTGACGATCCATTATAATTACAATTATTATCTACGGCATTTTTTAAATCCGGGTCGGCATAAGTGTCGCAAATAAAATCACCGCTTATCCTGCAGTTTTTCTCGTTTACATATTCAATTCCACCCCTGCGTTCATGGGTTGATAATAATCCGAAAAAGTGTCCCAGCATCATCGTGAGGTTATTTCCGGTAAGGTACTTTTTATTTATAAAAATATAATTTGTATCCTGGTTTATTGGAAAATAAGAATAACCTGTACAAAGTGCTTTGCCCATATTGATGGAATCGACAATATACAAATTAATCCTGTTTTGTTCAGAATGTTTTACAAGCAGTTCTTTGGTATTGTTGTTTTTTGTGATACTTGAGTAATTATAATCATCGACAATATCAAAAGTGTCTATAGAAAATTGAATTCCTATTTTGTTAAAATAGTTGTTTACAATTAAAAGTACCGGGGACAAATCACTTTTTTTAATATCCATATTTCCTAAATTATTCCTCACAGCGTGAACTGAAATAGATAATTTTACTGATAAATTTACCGATGACAAATCGGAATCCATAGTGCTTTCTTCAGGAATATTTTTAATAATTTCTTTAATGAAAGTATCAGGTACTATTGTCCCATCATTCAATTGAGAATATGAAATATTTGTAATAAAAAATAAAAAGTACAAACAGCAGAATGGTTTAAACATGTTCATATCGGTTATATTTAAAATCAATTTATACTTTACTCATCTTTATAAAAATTACTTATTTCCCCGACAATTTTCATAACAGTCCGACGGTTCAACTGCCTGCCTTCAGGGTTATCAGAACCATCAGGGTTGGTATTCGGTGCAATTGGTATCCTCATTCCATATCCTTTTGCAACAAGCCTTTCATCCGGGATGCCTTTGCTGATTAAATAATTCACTACACTTTCTGACCTTCTTTGCGAAAGTTTCATATTATAGCTGTCGGTACCGGTACTATCGGTATGCGAGCCAATTTCAATAATAGCATTTGGAAACAAATCGAACAATGGCATAAGCGACGTGTCAATTGTTTGTTTTGCTTCAGGTGTAAGCCTCGATTTATCATGCTCGTAGTAAATATTTATGCTGATATTTATTTTTGGCAGGTAACTTAAGTGCGTAACGCCAATTTTTAATGTGTCGGCACAATCTGCGCCCAAAGTTGAAACTGAAACTTTCTTCTCAAAAAAGCCATAATTTTTGACCAGGATTTTGTATTGTTTGTTTCTTTCGAGTTCGAAAGTATATTTGCCTTCGGTATTTGTCATAGATTTCGAAACAAGTATTTCTTCACCTTCTTTATTTCCTGCCAGATAAAGTTCTATTGGCACATCTGGCAGAACAGCATTGTTTTCAGGGTAAACCAAACCCAGATGATATTTTTCATTAAGATGGTTATAAAAATCATAATTTGATGAATTCCTGACAACACCCCAGGCATTTATTTTAGCACATTCGTTTATTTTATAATAAAATATATCATCGCAGCAACTTCCATTGCCAAGCGAAAAAGCACCTGGCCTGTTTGAAGTAAAAAAACCTTCTTTATTGTTGCTGAAAATAGAAAAGTAATAATCGTCAAATGAAGAATTTATTGGTTTTGGAAGGGCTTCGGCTTCAGTAAATTTTTTTGTAGAACCTGATGATTTATAAATATCATAACCGCCCAGTCCGTTTCTGCCAGTGGAACTAAAGTATAAAGTGCCTGTTGATATATCATAAAACGGGCAGCACTCGTTTCCAATAGTATTTACACCTTTATCAAGAACCTTTGGTTCTTTAAACCCATTTATCTTTTTGCTGTATTCTGTGCACCAAATATCGAGCCCACCTTTGCCTCCCGGCCTGTCCGATACAAAG
>CAVSGB010000215.1:0-49747 GCA_963726845.1 uncultured Bacteroidota bacterium
GGTTTATATTGTTTTGGAAGTTACAGGGGAACCGACCTTGAAATAAAAAATAATTTTCTTTTGGTTCCCGAAATTGGATTTTTTCAATATCTAAAAAAAACGCAATTAGGCATTACATATCAGTACTCAGATTTTGGATTGCAAGGTGTTTCAGCTCACAGGATATCGATAACGGCTAAAATTTTATTTGGTTCAACATTCGAATATAATTCTAACTTTTATAAAAAATGGGATTAAAAAAATGCACAAGATTCTAAGAAATTTAATGTTATTGCTCATAATTTTTATTGTTTGTTTTTCATTTTATTCTTGCAGTAATGAATATTCAGCATTGGGAGGAAATTGTCTTGAATGTTTATCGGAGCAGCCAGATAGCGCGAATCTTGTTGTATATGTTACTATTAATGCTGAAAATCCAAAAGTCCCGTTGATAATTTACCGTGGAGTTTTCGATCCGAACAATTTGCCAAATATTGAGGTTATCGATACAGCTATCAGCAGTACTTATACGTATTATGTACCATTATACCATAATTTTTCAGTTAAAGCTGAATATAAGTCCGGGACGAAAACTATTTACGCTGTTGATGGAAGTATTTTTACTTCCCAACAGCAGGATGGTTGCACGAATACTTGCTGGCAACTTATAGGGGGGTCACTTGATGCCAGGCTAAAATCGTATTAAGTTATTTTTTAAAACAGACAACTACTCTTTTATCGTTTCAGATATTATATGTAAAATTTTTGATTTTATGCAAACACGGTTTTTGCAATATGTTACTGAAAATCGAATGTTTTCTATAAACGATAAGCTTTTACTTGCTGTCAGTGGTGGGGCCGATTCGATAACTATGGCTCATTTGTTTAAAAAGACAGGCATTGAAGCAGCCATAGCACATTGCAATTTTAGGTTGCGCGGCGAAGAATCTGATGGAGATGAAATATTTGTAAAGGAATTTGCCGGGCAGCTTGATATGCCTTTTTATGTAATGCATTTTAATACTGAAGAGTATGCAAAACTGCAGAAGGTAAGCATTCAGATGGCTGCTCGTGAACTTCGCTATAACTGGTTCGAAAACCTTCGTCGGATGCACGGTTACAAATATGTTGCCATTGCTCACAATGCAGACGATGCAATTGAAACATTTTTTATTAACCTTTTTCGTGGAACAGGCCTGCATGGATTAACAGGAATTAAACCTATAAATGGAAATATTGTTCGTCCATTACTATTTGCTTTCAGAAAGGAAATAGAAGAATTTTGTTCTCAAAATAACCTTCATTATCGAACAGATTCAACAAACCACTCAGATAAGTATTTAAGAAACCGGATCAGGCATGAGTTAATGCCTATTATTTCAAAGATTAATCCTGAATTCAAATTTAATATGCAGGATAACTTTTTGCGACTCGCGGACGCTGAAAAATTATTTAATACGTATATTGAGAAATTTTCTGAAGAAAATCTGGTTCAACAAAATGATGGATCTTTTACAATTTCAATAGAAGTCCTTAAAAATTCGCCTGCTCCAAAAACATTATTATTTGAACTTTTAAAAAACTTTGGGTTTTCGTCTAAGACATCACATGAAATTTTTGAAAATTTTGATGGGGAATCTGGTGGTATGTATTTTTCAGATAATTACAGGTTAATTAAAGATCGTATTAACCTGATTATTAATAAGGCCGATGAAAAGGAAGATATAAAAGTTTATATTGATAAAGACTTCTCGGATATAGAAATCCCGGTAAAGTTAAATTTCAGCATTCACCCGATTGAAGGTTTTCAAATATCGCCTGATAGAAATACTGCATCACTGGATTTTGATAAACTTGTTTTTCCGCTTATGATACGCAAATGGCAGAAAGGTGATTTTTTTCAACCAATTGGTATGAATGGTTTCAAGAAAATAAGTGACTTTTTTGTGGATATTAAATTGTCGATTGCCGAAAAAGAAAATGCCTGGATGCTGACAAGTGGCGGAGAAATAATCTGGATAATAGGAATGCGGCCCGATGACAGGTTTAAAATAACTTCCGATACAAAAAATGTTTTACAAATAAAAAAATCAGATTGATATGGCAGACGAGAGAACTAAAGTTTATTTTACCGATTTTCATGCCACGCCACAGATGAATATGCTGGCAAAACTGAAGAAACTTATAACTGAGGCAGGCTTTTCGGATATTGATTTTAAGAAGAAACTTGTAGCCTTGAAAATTCATTTTGGCGAACCGGGAAATTTAGCTTACATCAGGCCGAACTATGCTGCTGTAGTTGCTAAAATGGTCAAGGAACTTGGCGGCACTCCATTTTTAACAGATTGCAATACATTGTATAAAGGCCGTCGGTCAAATGCTGCCGATCACTTGCAAAGTGCAGCTGAAAATGGTTTTTCTGCATTAACAGCCGGCTGCAATGTTATAATTGCCGACGGGTTGAAAGGTACAGATTTTAAAGAAATTGAAATTGACCAGAAATATTGCAAAACAGCCAAAATTGGTTCCGCTATTGCAAATGCAGATATAATAATTTCATTGACCCACTTTAAAGGCCATGAAATGGCTGGTATTGAAGGCGCTTTAAAAAACATAGGAATGGGAAGTGGTTCTGTTGGTGGAAAATTGGAAATGCATTCGGATTCAAAACCATTTATTGTCCGGGAAGATTGTACAGGTTGTGAAGATTGCGTAAACAGTTGCGCGCATGATGCAATTCATTTGGATAGTGAAAATATTGCAGCAATAGACTATGAAAAATGCACCGGATGTGGCCAGTGTATTGCTGTTTGCCAATATGGCGCACCTCATGCTGAAAATAATGCAAAATATATGCAGGAGAAAATTATGGAATATTCATTGGCTGTTTTGAAAAATAAACCTGCATTCTTTATAAATTTTGTGATGGATATTTCGCCGAATTGCGATTGCTGGCATTATAACGATATTCCTATTGTACCAGATATTGGTATTCTGACATCAACTGATATTGTTGCACTCGACAGGGCCTGTGCTGATCTGGTCAACAAAACTGGAATTAACCCGAACAGCATAATTGGCCAGCATGCAGGTAAAACGGACGACAGGTTTAACCTTGTTTTTCCGCATATTGACTGGCATGTTGGATTAGATTATGCTGAGAAAATTGGTTTGGGAAAACAAGCTTATGAATTGGTGAAAATTTGATATTATTCAGGTAAATAGACTTTAGGCTAAAAGGCTGTAGAAAAATTTTTTAGATTTTCAATTATAATGTAAATTGAGATTGGCTTTTCAAACCTATTATGAATTAATAGAATCTATTACAATGTTTCTTAGATAAGATTTTATTTGAAATTTGATTGACATTTCGATAAACTTAATGTCCCGATATTCATGCTGTACGTTGAGCTTGTCGAAGCGTTTTTTCTTAACTAAACAATATTGGAACCCATTCATTCTATAACCTACAGCCCAAACAGCCTTAATATTTGAAAAATAGTTTTAAATTCAATTTCGGTTCGTAATAAAATAATATATTTGTCATGTTTTTGGTGTACGCGCTGCCATCCGGTTGCACGTCAAGAGGGAATCCCGTTAAAATCGGGAACAGTACCCGCTGCTGTAAGCTCCATTAAACCCCGGCAACCTTTGCCACTATTCCATATCGATTGGAATGGGAAGGCGCCTAAGGGGGAGCAAGTCAGAAGACCTGCCTAAGACAATAGTAATAATCAATGTTCGGGTAAAACATTTTAAAACTGTTGACATTGAAAACACTTTGTTTTATTATCATTTTTCTTTCAACTGTTTTTTCCGGTGAAGAATTGTTTTGTGTTAAACCTGATTCTTTGGATACTTTAGATATTCCTGAAGTTTCAATTTATCAATCGAGGAATACAATTTTCAAAGACGATAAATTCATAACCCGGTTCGATTCCATTACATTATTAAAAAATCAAAACGCCAACCTGGGCGAAATGCTCATGTTTACAACACCTGTAACGATTCAACAATATGGTGGCGCTGGTTCGTTGACGACTTTATCGTTCCGGGGAACTGGTTCAAACCATACACAAGTAAACTGGAACGGGTTCCCGATAAATGCCATTGGCACCGGGGAAATGGATTTATCGCTTGTTGGGAGTGATATTGCCAACCAAATTCAGTTAATTCATGGCGCATCGGGCGCAATGTATGGCAGCGGGACTTTTGGCGGCGCTTTGGAAATGAACAATATCCCTGATTGGAACAACAGGCTTGAAGTAAAATTTAATTCAGAAGTCGGGGCTTTTGATAATAATATTGAAGGCAATACTTTTTCAACGAATCCCGGACAATTAGACAATAAAAGATATTCTTTAAAACTAAATGCCGGTTCCAGTCAAATGCAATATAGCTTTTTGGGTTTTACAAATAATGCCTTAAATGAATACCGGTATATTAACAACAACTATTACCCTCCTCAACAAAATTTACAAGAACCATAACCAGTTTAGTTCACAGGGAATTATTCAAACATTCAATTTAAAAATAGGAACATTGCAACAACTCGAAGCCGGGATGTGGGCACAACAGAAGTATTATCAAATTCCTGAAACCGGTGCTTCTGCAATCAATGCAATTCAAAACGACAGCACTTTTAAAACTTACCTAAAATGGAATTTATTTTCCGGGAACTCATGTTATAATGTGAAAACCGGATTTTTTTACGATTACCTGCATTATACAAATGCAATTATTGATACATCTACCGGAAAACCTACAAATTCAAAAATTGGGAGTAAGCGTTGGTATAACGATTTTAATTACCGTAAATATTTGAACAATGATATAGTGTTTGATGCAGGACTGACATTTTTAAGGACTTTCTCTGTCAATAATAATTTCGACGGCTTACACATAGACGAAACTATACTTGCTATTTATAGTGCCGTAAAATATAATGTACATCATATTGTTTACGATTTTTCGTTCCGTCAGGAATTTGTAACCGGTTATAATCCTTGGCCACAATTTTCTTTTGGTGAAAGCTGGAAATTAAATAAAATAATTGTTTTAAAAAGCAACATTTCGAACAAATACAGGGTTCCTGCTTTTAATGATAAATACTGGATAGATGGCGCAAAAGGAAACCCCAACCTGAAACCTGAAAATGGTATTGGCTTTGATGCCGGGGCGGAAGCAAATTATTCTTTCTCGTCAATTAGCAATAAATTGATAGCTACCATTTATTCCAATACAATTAACAATTGGATACAATGGGTGCCTGATTCTTATGGAATATTTTATGCCCAAAATTACAAACAGGTTTGGGCACGTGGTTTTGAAGGGGCATTTGACCAGTCAATAAAATTAGGAAAGAATGCTATCAATTGGTGCGCTAAATACAATTTTACACCTTCGTCAAATTTGAAAGCCGATGATCCGCAAATTATAGGAAAACAATTGATGTATATCCCAATTCATTCAGCTACGTTCAATTTCAATTTAAAACTTCATACAGCAAATATAGGGTTTGATTGGGCAATCCGTTCGCAAAGCAATTCTCAGGCCGATGGACAGGGAGTGCCATTACAAGGATATTCAATTGTTAATTTCGATTTAAACAATACTTTTTTCTTTTTAACAAATAGTTTCAGGTTCGATTTTAAGATTAACAACCTTTTCGACAAGCAGTATTATACTTATCTTCCAACGTATCCATTGCCTGGCCGGGCTTTTTATATTTCAGCCACATATATTTTTAACAAACCAAATTATTAATTTTAAATTATTGAAAATGAAAAAAATCTTCTCACAATCAGTTTTAGTATTGTTAACAGCAATGACAATATTCGTTAGTTCATGCAAAAAGGACAATGTATCAAATACTGTTACAAATTTTGGCGACATTGTTCAGTCTTTAGGATTTGCCAATTCAAAAGGTTATGTAGTTGTAAATAACAGTGAACTTGTAAAAATTGTAAACCTTGATAAACAAGGTGTATATATATCAAACGAAGGAGCTTATCAACACGATAATGGCACTGTTTCAATAATTGACACAGTGAAGAAAAGCATAATCAATAATGCTTCTTTTAATGAAGTAGCTGAACTAAAAATTTCATATCCAAGATATTTTCTTGAAATTGATGCTACAAGGGCATATATTACATCAGGTAAATATCGGGGTTCTGTAAAAATTGTGAATTTGCAGGCCAATACAATTACCGATAGTATTGTGGTTGGCAACGGGCCAAACCAGCTAATCAAATCGGGAAATTATGTTTATGTTGCAAATAATGGCGGCTGGACTTCGGACAGCACAGTTTCTGTAATTGATTTTACTGCGAACAAATTAGTCAAAAGCATTGTTGTTGGCAACGATCCAAATGAACTTGTTGCAGATGTAAACGGTGATATTTGGGTAATTTGTTCAGACAATAAAGCAAATTCGAAAATTGTACAGATAAGCCACAATACATTGACAGTTGAAAAATATTTCGTTGAAGGTTATGCCAACCCCAACAGGTACGAATCGAAACTTATTTCCATCAGCAGCGATAAAAATACCATCTATTTTCAGGACAGCCTGAGCGTATATGCCTATCCGATAAATTCGACTTTATTGACTTTAAATACTTTTATCAAAACCACTACTGAGCTTTACGGGCTTAATGTTGACCCTTCAAACGGAGATATTTTTTGCATTGAATCGGGTGATTATTCTTCAGGTGGAACGATAAGTATTTACAACAAAAACGGGACATTTAAGAAATCATATATTGCCGGAATCGGAACGAGTGGGGCTTATTTCAATTATTAATGGTTTTCATTCTCTACTTTTTTCATAATAACTATTTTACATTTTTTTTGCAGTCTGCATTTATTTCCCGTTAATATGATAAATTTGAATGAAAAAAGAATGCCTTTTTCTAAAAGATTATATTTATTACTTTTTTGCGTTGGGTTTGTTGCTGCTCCAATAAATGTTTGTGCACAAATCGGTAAAGGTGGTATTCCTTATGGGATGCAGCATTTACTTAAATCAGCGCCAATAATTATTGAGATGCCTGCATTTGATAAAACTATAGAATTGAAAACAGAAACATCTCTATTTTCAAGCAGAAAAAAATCATTTCATTTTGCTAAAACCTTCAAGGTTGAATATTCACCTTCAAATTCTGGAAGTTGGGAGATATTGAGTGATAAAATAAATGTTTGGCAGGTTACAATTCTTTCACGAAGTGCAAAAGCAATTGGTTTAGTATTAGAGAATTTTGATTTAAAGCAAGGCGAAAAATTATTTATTTATAACAGCAACATGATATTGGGTGCATTTACTTTTGAAAATAACCTTCCTTCTCATGTTTTTCCTGTAATGCCTATAAAAGGGGAGTACGTAACTTTGGAATTTATAACTTCTAATAAATCTGGAAATCGTGGCACTTTTTATATTGAAACAGTAGCACATGCTTTTGAAAATATTTATGATGATCCGGGTCCATGCGAAGTAAATATAAATTGTGCTATTGGGCAAAACTGGCAAATAGAAAAAAGATCAGTTTGTAAGTTGATAATTTATCACTATGATGGTGGGGCGGATGTTTGTACTGGTGCCCTTGTTAATAATACTGCAAATGATAGTAAGCCATACGTATTAACAGCAAACCATTGCATTTATGATCAATCTGAAGCTGACCGGATGATGTTTGTTTTTAATTATGAGAGTCCTACATGCACAGGAACTACAGGCCAACAAAACAACGTATTGACAGGGCCAATGTCCGCGCAACTTTGTATGATTATGATTTTACACTATTAGAATTATATCAGCATCCGCCAATGTCTTTTAAACCATATTATAGCGGCTGGAGCTTAGATACAACCGATAACCTCGATACTGTAACAACGATCCATCACCCCTGGGGCGGTGTAAAAAAAATATCTGTTGATACAACAAATAGGCCAACAGTTGCTACTTATAATGATGGCATCGATATTTACGCAACAAATGGTCATTGGCAAATATACAAATGGGATACGGGTGTTACGGAAAGAGGGTCTTCCGGGGCGCCTCTTTTTGATAAAAACCATCGTATTGTTGGCTCACTTTCAGGAGGTGATGCTGCATGTGGTTATCCTTACAATGATTACTTCGAACGCCTGGATAAAAGCTTTTCTTATTCATCCCAAAGTTCAGAACAATTGAAGTCGTGGCTCGATCCCGACAACTCTGGTGTAACACATATCAATGGTTTTAATCCTTTTCCATTTCAGAATTATGGTTGCGATACTATTTCAAACATTGGCCCTACTGAGAAATCAGTAATATTGCCTTTCGAGTATGGTACAGGGTTTTATTCAGGAAATAATTCAGACTCTATTTCACAATATGCAGAATATTTTGAATCTAAAGATTCTATTTATCTTACAGGGGTTAATTTTAATATTGGAAAGACAGGAACCTCCGGCGGATTAACAATTCGTGTTCGCGAAGGCAATAATTTGCCAGGTACGATAATTTTCGAAACTTATATTTCATATAATTCAATGCAAAAGGATTCATTGAATTATTTTGAATTCTACCCTGAAATCAAACTTAGCGGGAATTTTTTTATTAGCTACGATGTTTCTTACATCAAGGGAGATACATTCAGCCTTTATCAGGCAGCACAGCGATTCACAGATTCAAAAAATACAGCATATTTATTTTATAAAGGATCATGGGTGCCTTTTAAACAATATACTGCAGGTTTTTGGGGATCTTCGTTAGATATTAGGTCAATTTATTGCAATGAACAGCCTACTTCGATAAATGAACCAAATCGTTTAGTGAAATTAAAAGTATATCCTTGCCCGGCAAATCAGGTTTTAAACGTAGTATTGCCAAATGGCAAGACAAATATCGTCAGCCTGAAAGTTATAGATTTTGCAGGGCGTGAGATACCAGTTAATTTTAAATTAAATAGAAATATAATTGTTGTTAACTTAAATAACCAAAAACCAGGTTTTTATGTAATAAAAGTAAATACCAGATCATGCAATTATTTTTCAAAGTTCATAAAAATTTAATGAAGTTATGAGAAGTTTATACCTATTTATTCAAACGCTTTCATTATTTGCTCTGTTCACTTTCTCAAATTATCAAGCCCTTAATGGACAAAAGAAAGACAATAAGGACAATTCTCTTACTATAAGTGGAGAAGTGGATAATAGTGAAGATAAACCACTTGCCGGGGCTTTTATAAAATTATTTGAAAAAGGAAATCTTGTAAAAACCATTACTACAGGTGCAGATGGAATCTTCAACTTTCAATTAGGGCTGAATAGCGAATTTATTATAGAAGTTTCTATGGAAGGAATGGTCACAAAATTATTTAATATTAATACAGCTATTCCAGATTATGAGAAAGGAAGTTGGGACCGTACATTTTCAGTTACTTTGTTTGAACCTTGTCCGGGTGTTGACATGTCGTTGCTTCAAAATCCGGTTTTCAAACTAGTTTACAATAGCATGAACCGCGAATTTTTACCGGAAAAAAGCTATGACAAAATAATGTTGGAAAAGCTGCAGCAGTTGATGAAAAGAAATGACGACTGCATTGAAGAACAATATACCAGTATTGTCCGAAAAGCCGATCGTCAATTGGAAGAGAAGCTTTACAACGATGCTACAGAAACATATAAAATTGCTTTAGGAAAAAGACCAGATGATAAATATGTAAAAGATAAAATTGCTGAAATTGAAAAAATACTTTCAAGTCAGAAAAAAAATGGAAAATTATATGATGATTATATAGCACAGGCTGACAAACAATTTAATAACAAAAGCTATGTGCTTTCGAAAGAATTTTACAAAAGGGCTTTAGGGATTAAACCTGATGAGGATTATCCTAAATCGCAAATAGCCGCCATTGACAAATTGCTTGCAGATAAAAACCAGCAGGATCAGGATAAAACTGTCCAGGAAGCAAAATATCAGCAGTTAATAAGCCAGGGAAACGCAGCTATAAATACTGATGTTTGTGGAAAGGCAATTCAGTCATACCGCGATGCACTGGCGATAAAACCGGATGACAAGGATTTATTACAGAAAATTTCAGACGCTGAAACAAAATGCAAAGAAATTCAAAAAAAAGATGCTAACAACAAAGCGCTGCGCGATGCATACAATAAAGAAATAACCCAGGCCGATAATTTTTTTACTGCCAAAGATTATCCAAATGCCAGGGCCGGATATGAAAAAGCTTCACAATTAATTGCAACAGAGCCTTACCCAAAACAGAAAATTAAAGAAATTGACGACTTACAAAAAGCTAAAGACAAAGAAACAGATAAGCAATACATGAACTTAATCAGTCAGGGCGATGCTGCCTTGAATTCCGATGTTTGTGGAAAAGCAATCCAATCATATCGCGATGCATTGGCAATAAAACCAAACGACCAGGTTTTGTTGCAAAAAATTTCTGATGCCGAAACAAAATGTAACGACTTGAAAAAAAAGATTGCAGGTGACAAAGCTTTGCGCGAGGCTTATGACAAAGCTATTGCCGATGCCGATAAATTATTTGCATCCAAAGATTATGCCAATGCCAGGCCAGGATATGAAAAAGCTTCACAACTTATATCTACTGAGCCTTATCCAAAGCAGAAAATTAAAGAAATTGACGATATATTAAAATCAAAAGATAAAGAAAAAGAACTTCAATACAAGAATTTTATCAGCCAGGGAGACAAAGCTTACGATAGTGAGGATTTTTTAAAAGCTAATGATAATTATCAGAAAGCATTGGGTGTTAAGCCAAATGAGAAATATCCTACGGATAGGATTAAAGAAATTGATAATATACTGGCTGAGCAACAAAAGCTTGATGCAGATAAAAAGGCCAAACAGGAACTTTATAACAAGGCAATAGCCGAAGCTGATTTAGCGTTTAAGAAGCCTGATTATGACGCAGCAAAAACCGGGTATAAAAAGGCTTTGCAAATTCTCCCGTCGGAATCGTACCCGAAACAAAAATTAGCCGAGATAGATGGCATATTAAAAGATATGGCAGATAAAACTGATCGTGATTATAATGCCAAAATCCATTCAGGAGATCAGAATTTTATGGCTAAAAATTATGTCCAGGCAAAGCAGGATTACCAGGATGCATTAAATATTAAACCTAATCAGGATTACCCAACTTCAAAGATTGCTGATATTGATAAAATATTGGCTGAGCAATTACGACTTGCCGCTGAACAAAAAGCAAAAAGGGATGCATATAACTCTGCAGTTGCAAAAGCTGATAATTCATATAAAGCAACACAATACGACCAGGCTTTGATATCATACAAAGAAGCTTCTACTTATTTACCAGAGGAAAAATATCCTTATGCACAAATTGATGAGATTAACAAAATTAAGAAACAGCAGGAACTCGAAAATAATTATAAAAAAGCATTAGTTTCAGCAGATGGATATTTTAATAATAAGCAATGGGAATCTTCAAAATCATTCTATTCTCAGGCATTAAATTTCAAGCCAAATGACCCTTATGCTGCAGAACAAATTAAAAAAGCAGACAAAGAAATTGCAAATATGCTGAAACTGCTTGCTGATCAAAAAGCAAGACAGGCTGCTTATGACAAAGCAATTGCAGATGCTGATAAATCATACACAGCAAAAGATTATGAAATGGCACGGACAAGCTATCAAACTGCATTGGCAATTTTTTCGGATAAACCATATCCTAAGCAGCGAATAGAAGATATTGATAAGTTACTAAAGCAGAAAAAACTCGACAATGATTATCGTGCATTATTGGATGAAGCCAACCAATTATTTACGGGCAAGAATTATGAAAATGCGAGGGCAAAATACGTTGATGCCGGTAATTTAAAACCAGATGAACTTTTTCCTCCTGAAAAAATAAAAGAGATCGATAAAATATTGACACAAATGCTTGCTGACAAACAAAAGCAGGAAGCTAATGAGAACTCATATAATACATCACTTTCAAAGGCTAATGAACTTTTTGATAAAGCCCTTTACGATGATGCTAAAAAGGAATATGAAAAAGCTTTAACATTTATGCCAAATGAAAGCTTTCCAAAACAAAGAATTGCTAAAATAAATGAAATAAAAAGTTTATTGGCAAAAGATGCTAAACAAAGTAGCAATGTAAAAGCTGCCCCGCAAAAAGACTCAAAAATTGTTGAATTAAAATTTAAAAATGATACTGAACGTGAAATATATTTAAAAGATCTCGTTGCTAAATACCCTGAAGGTATTACTTGTGAAGTTTATAAAGAGAAAAACAGGACTGTTTCGAGATATGTAATTATTCGCGATAACAAAGCCAACGATTTTCGGGAAGTAAAATACAATTGGGGCGGTGTAGATTTGTTTCACAATGACAAACCTGTTACTTCCTTGTATTTCAATTCACAAGTTAGGAAAAGAGAAGGTGAATATTATAATAAAATTGAACAATAATGCGTTTTTTCCTGGTTGCAGTTATATGTATAAATTTTTCATGCGAAGGTTCTTTAAATAAGGGCGAAAATTCAGATAAAAAGAGCGGGGCACAGAAAAATAAATATGCATTAGGTTTTCAAATTCTAAAGCAGAACAACATTACAGTTCTTGAGATTTTCAATCCATGGCAGCGGGCAAAAGACGTTTCAATAAAATATAAATTAGTAAAAACTAATTTTAAAGAAGCAGATAGTAACATATTCACAAGTTATATTAAAGTACCAGTGAAAAAAGTTGTTTGCTTATCGACAACTCATATTGCTTTTATTGACGCGTTAGGTTGTACTGACAATATTGTTGCAGTTTCTGGTGCTAATCTGATAAGTAATTCGAAAATCCGGGCGAAGATTAAAACTAAAGTTGTTTATGATGTTGGTTATGAACAAGGCCTGAATTATGAATTACTAATAAGCCTGAAGCCAGATGTGGTTTTTGCATATGGTATTGGCAGCGATGTTACCGGCTATATCAACAAACTAAAGGAATTGGATATACCAGTTGTATTAATTGGCGAATACCTTGAATCTCATCCGTTGGCTAAAGCGGAATGGATAAAATTCTTCGCGGAGTTTTTTGACAGGCAGCAAATTGCCAAAATGCGTTTTGATTCAATTGCAGAAAATTATAATAATTTAAAAGAACTGGTTTCTAAAGAGAAGATTAAACCAATTGTGATGTCAGGCCTGCCGTGGAGTGGTACATGGTATGTTTCGGGAGGTAAATCGTATACTGCAAAACTTATTGAAGATGCAGGCGGTGAATTTCTTTGGAAATCGATTAATTCTCACGAAAGTTTACCAATAGATTTGGAAACAGTTTTTCAAAAGTCGAATGAAACTGATTATTGGTTAAATTCAGGTTCTGCAAAAACTCTGAAAGAAATCATTTCGGTTGATTCCCGCTTGTCAAATTTAAAACCGTTTAAAAATGGAAAAATATATAACAATAATGCCAGGCTCTCAGAAACAGGCGGAAATGATTATTGGGAATCTGGTGTGATAAACCCTGATGTTATTCTAAAAGATTTAATAGTAATTTTACATCCGGGATTATTACCAGGATATAAACCTTTTTATTATAAAAATTTAAATTAAACAATTATACTATGGCAAGCAAAAGGAATTTAAAAAAAGACATCAATTATCTGACATTCGATTTATTGGCAGAATGTTTTACATATGAAAGTTTTCATAAAGATATAAAACCTGAATTAATTGATGAAGTTGCCAAGTCAATACTTGACAACCGCAACGATCTTATAAACAGGATTAACCATCTGGATGCAAAGGGTGATCCTAAATTGGTTAAAGAAACATTTCTAAAAATCAGAAAAGATTTTGAGAAAAGTGTTGAAGCTCTCGATAAGCTGGCTTAAAAGTATTTATAAATGCAGTTTCCTAAAACCGGTATGTCAAGGCAAGCCCTGATTTATCTGTTATTGTTGTTGCTTGCCTTGTTTTTTCTTTTCGATTTATTCCTGGGATCGACAAAAATTCCATTTTCAGAGATTATCCGGACAATCATTACCGGGAAAAGTTCTCAACCTGAATGGCAGGTAATAATTTTCGATTTCAGGTTGCCTAAGGCAATAGCGGCAATTATGGCAGGAGTAGCTTTAAGCGTTAGTGGATTACAAATGCAGACAATATTCCGCAATCCACTTGCCGGTTCAGATGTGCTGGGTATTAGTTCCGGAGCCAGTTTGGGCGTAGCAGTTCTTGTACTTGGTATGTCTGGTTTTTTTTCTTCAAATATTTCTAGCGTTTTGGGTAACTGGGCTATTGTAGTAGCTGCATGTGCAGGCGCTGCAGTATCATTATTACTGGTATTGGCAGTATCTTCCAAAGTGCGTGATATAATGACAATTCTTATCCTGGGCATCATGATTGGCGCTGCAATCTCCTCGGTTGTCAGCATTTTGCAATATTTTGGAAGTGAATCTTTATTGAAATCATTTGTAGTTTGGACGATGGGAAGCCTCGGACATATCAGCAAAATGCAATTACTTGTACTTTTTCCCTGCATCCTTTCCGGTTTGATACTTTCATTTTTATCTGTAAAACGTCTCAATGCATTGTTGCTTGGCGAAAGATATGCAGTGACGCTGGGATTGAATATAAAATTCTCGAGGATACTGATTTTCACCAGTACCAGTATCCTGGCCGGAAGTACAACTGCATTCTGTGGACCGGTCGCTTTTATTGGTATAGCAGTGCCACATTTGTGCCGCTTTTTATTTAAAACCAGCGATCATAAAATCCTGCTTTTTGCATCGATGATAACTGGTGCAATCGTATTGCTTTTTTGTGATATGGTTTCACAATTACCAGGTTCGGATTTAACAATACCTATTAATTCTGTTACGGCATTAATGGGAATTCCAGTTGTGATATGGATTATTATTCAGAACAAAAAGAAAAACCTTTGGTAAAAAAATATCAATTACGAATTACGAATTACGAATTACGAATGGCAAATTACAAATGAATTTATTTCAGGTAAATACTGAGTACTGAGTACTGAGCACTAACAACTGACAACTATCGACAAAATGCTTAAAACTATTGATCTCGAAATAGGGTATAATGTTTCTAAATATTTAAAAAACAGGGTAAGACAGAGGTTAAATTTCGATGCCTGCGATGGCGAACTGGTAGCGCTGATAGGGCCTAACGGAATCGGGAAAAGCACATTGCTTAAGACTATTGCCCGGTTACTTCCAAAATTGTCAGGCAATTTCATGATTAATGGGTTAGACCAGGAAGTTATTGAGAATTCGAATTATGCTGAGTTGCTTGGTTTCGTATCAACAGAAATAATCAGGGTACCGAACTTAAGCGTTTATCAGCTTGTTGCCCTTGGCCGTTTTCCATATACCAACTGGATTGGAAATTTGACCAAAAGCGACAGGGATATTATTGATTTGGCATTAAAACTTGTCGATCTTTTATCTCTTCAATCCAAACCAATAAACGAGATAAGTGATGGTGAGCGGCAACGCGCCATGATTGCCAGGGCGCTGGCACAAAATACTCCAATAATCATTCTTGATGAACCAACTGCCTATCTCGATATTACCAACAAATATGATATTGTTCATTTGCTTGGCGAGTTGACTACTCAACAAAATAAGACGATTGTATTTTCGACCCACGACTTAAATATTGCTTTTTCCGAAGCCGATAAAATATGGATAATGGGACATGAAACAACTTTGCAGGGCGCTCCCGAAGACCTTGTTTTCAATGGGGCTTTTGAAAGTTTATTTGGCAGCAGGCTTAATTTTGACTGGCAATCCGGGACTTTCAAAAAAATTAAACAAGGTTACAAGTCAGTCTCTCTTACAGGCAATCGAAATGCCTTATTTGACCTTACAATCAATGCCCTCTCCAGAATTGGGTTTAGGATTGATGAAAATTCAGAAACGAAAATAACTTTGATCGAAAGAGATAAACACTATGTCTATATTATAGAAGGCCAGGGTTTAAAAAGAGAAATCGAAAATATTTATGGGTTATGCAATTTTTTAAAAAGGAAAGAGATAACATTATAAAACCATTATCTCAATATTTTTCTCACAAATGCTACTGTAAAATACGACATCATAAATACTCCCATGAACCCTTCTAAAGAAGAGAATATACGGCTTATCCCCATGGGGTAAACATCGCCATAACCAATTGTGAAAAAAGTAATTGCACTGTGGTAAAAACACTGGGACAACATTGAAATATGATCCGGGTTTCCAACTGATGAAACTGTATCTCCCCAACCGGTTAAATGGATTAAAAAGTAGATGCACCCAAATGTAAACCAAGCAATGGAAACACTGAACAGAACCCGTCCAGGCGCAGTTGCAAAAAGTCCAATTTTATCAAATACAAGCCATTGGAAAAAGTAACTGGGATACTCCCATAACCTGCTTAGTGGTTTCTTCTTTATGGCTTCATGAAGCTCGGCCTTGGCTTCATAACGTTTAAAATTGATATAAGCCTTATCTTCATCAGTATATTGCCCGGTTACATTGAAGTTTTGCTTCAAAGTCCTGAATTGTTCACCTTTGCTGCGTTCGCTGGTTTCAGACTGGTTTTCGATAACCTTCTTTACTTCGTTTTCATGCCAACCTAAATATAGACGGCCAATCATCCTCATTCCTTCAAAATTTATGGTATTAATTGCGACTGGGAAATCATAAGGTTTCAAATCGATAATATCTCGGACTATTGTATCTGACAAATCGAGATATTCGGCTTTTGCCAACCGCAAATCGCAATATTGATCGAGGTGACAGGATTTAAGTGATAGTTTTTGAAATTTTGAATTGTAAAAATTCATCGATCCTTTGCCTAATTCAGATCCATCGAAGTAAGCTTCGGCATTTTCAAATTCGGCAAGTGAAAAATCGAGGCCGCCATCGCCGGCCTGGACTTTTTTAAAGTTAAACTTACCGGATTTAAGTTCACATCCTTCAAAAGTAAGGCCACCGTCGCCAAATAAAGCCCTGTTGAAATTTACTTTACAACGGTTGAATTCAACTTTGCGAAAATCGGTCCGTCCATTTCCAAATTCAGTCCTTTCAAAACTGATGTCGCCATTGCCAAATTTCGCATAATGAAAATCCTTTTTTCCGGCGCCAAACCTGGCTACTTTAAAGGATAATTCCCCATCGCCAAATATTGCATTGATAAATGAAACGTCACCATCGTTGAATTCAGTATTAATAAAAGTCACATCGCCTTCTCCAAAATCGGCATATTGAAAATCCTTTGTGCCTTTAGTAAATATGGCATTTTTGAATGTAACTTCGCCTGCTTTGAAAGCGCTGTTGGCAAAATCAATTGTTTCGCAATTGAAGACAACATAAGCAAATTTGACATCTCCTGTTGGAAATTGGGAAGAATTAAAAGATAAATCTCCTTTTGCAAAACATGAATTCTCGAAGTTTACCGGTTCGATTTTCAAATTCTGTAAAAGAAAAATCAATTTTAACCAATGAATTGAAGAAAGCATTTTTTGCTGAAAAACTTTTGATTTTAATTATGTCTTTCTTACCAAGGTCTTTTGTATTCCTGTACTCTGTCAGCGATAGCCTTTCGATATAGCAATAGTCGAGACAAATGTCCTGATTGTCATCAATAAGTTTATAGATTTCATCGGTATCAATATAACCGTAAAGCTCTACTTTTTTATTCCTGTTATCTGTTTCGTTAAAAGTAAGGATGGCTGTTTTGGGCAATGTTTTCCCTTCGTCTGTAACGAATTTTAGGTTTTTAATATCTACGCTAAAATTGTTTAAATGTGAAACCATAAAAATCCAGTTATGTCCGAAAGAAATTTATTCCTTTTTAATTGACGATTGTAAATTTATAATATTTTTCGATAATCTAAACAAGTTGTCAGTGCTACCTGATACTAATTTTATTTACAGTTCCTTCTTATTACTCAAGTTTGAGGTTTTTGCCATTTTTTGCTTCAAGTGCCGGCTACTTCTTTGAGCATGGCTATGTACACATCTATACAATCCAAAAATTTCGCCCTACTTTGGCTTATGAGGATTCTATTTTTCTTTTCAGCAAATATTTCCTTACTACGCGACTATCTGCATTATTCCTGCCCCAGCGGGGCAGTATATTTGTAGAAGTACAATTTTCACCCACACTCTTAATCCCGTAGGGATGTAATATACATGATTTGTGCGTAGCCATGCTTCTTTTTGGGGGACTTTATCAGGAAGCCCAGTTTGAAATTGAAGGATGCTGCGCCAGGCGTGGTAATTATTTCCGCCCCAAAAGGGCAATAATGGTTTCCTTATCTTTTAGTCGGCTGTGAAGTTCGGAATTTTCGGTTTCGAGCATTTCAATTTTCTTTTTCATTTGAAGTAACTCGCTGTTCACAAGGTATAGGTTTGCTTTATCGCTTACAATATTGGTAAGGGTTTGGGCAGTAATAAAATATTGAAAGAAATCGTGATCGAGAATTTCGCCAATTTTTTCAAGTAATCCGGTATCGATAGTTTTGCGACGAAAAATATTATACACGTTGCTGCGCTCGGTGTTAATTTTACGCGCAAATTCTGCTCTGGGGTAGCGCTTTTCGCGCAGCACACGCTCAATTATTTTTCCTATTTCTACCATACAGGCAAATTTAGAATAAGCCATTTGGCAGAAATTTCTATTTGTGTTGAGAAATAATATACTATATGTTGAATTAATTGCTACACTTAAATTATATTTTCATATATTTGATGTAAAGACGTTATTCGGTAAAATAATTTAAAATTTTAAGATTATGTGCTTTGATTGTTGTGTTAATTGTCATGTTGATTGGAATTGCTTTTTTGATATTCTTTCAAAAATCTCTTCAGTGGTAGGAATTTTTGCTCTATTGGTTGCTTTACTATTTTTATGTACGCCGCGTTTAATATGCATAATTCGAAAAAGCGATGACAAAAATCAAATTCATATTTATACTTATAATAATAATTTAGTTCGAAAGATAATTCTGAATCTTAAATGCGAAATAGCAATTTCTGCAGATAAAGATTTCAGTGGATTTGTAAGAACTCTTGATCTTTTAAAAAACGATACCTTATGCTTAAAGGCTACCGGTAAAAAAAGCAATGAAAAACCCAATTATATTTTTAAAACGAATGATATATTAACATTTATAGGGTCTGAAATTGCAAATTCTATGGGTAATTATAAAAATAATTATAAATATATCCGTGTAAGATTATCAATGCCAAACGTACTGGGTATTACCAAAGTTCGTGAAATAGTAATACCTGTAGCCGATATAGATAAAGGCATTTGCTATGTACCAAAAACAGTTTAGTATTATCAATTAAAAATATATACCCATGAAAAAAATCAAAACATTCTTAATTTTAATGTTTGCTCTTGTGAGTTCAAACATATTTGCTGTTTATAATACTCTTCTTATAGATGGTGCTAATACAACTACTCTTTCTAGTGCAGTTAATCAAACTGTTAGTTATTATGTACAATCTACTTATTATGCAGGTGGAATTACAAATATGCCAATTACTATTAAAAATACTAAAAGTTGGATTACATTAGATATAGCTGCTAATGTTAGTACAAAATATGATACTATTGTTGGTATTAGTTCATTGTTATGTTATAAAGATGCTGTAATTAATATTATTACAAATAGTGAAAATACATCTACTACTTCTAGAAATGATACTATTATTATTACAAGTACTTTTCCAGATGGTACACCAAGAAATATTACACAAAATATTATTATTACACAAAAATCTATTTTAGATACTTCAAAATTATCAGTATCTGCAACAGATTTAAAAGTTAATTCTTTTGCCAGTTCAACAATATTTAATATTAATTCAAATACATCTTGGACTATTTCTAGTAATAAAACCTGGCTTACTTCTAATAAAACTTCTGGTTCTGGTAATGCTAATATTATTTTAACTGCTGCTAATAATGGTAATTCTGTTGGTAGAATTGCTTTAATAACTGTATCTGGAACAAATTTAAATGGAACAAGTGTTAATAGTCAAACTATTAATGTTACACAGGTTGGAGTAGATGCTCCAATTAATTCATTATCAGTATCAACAACAACTTTAAATGTTAATGCTACTTCTAATAGTACTACAAGTTTTAACATTACATCTAATACTAATTGGTCAATTTCTAGTAATAAAACCTGGCTTACTGCTAATACTACTAGTGGTTCTGGTAATGCTAATATTATTTTAACAGCAAATGTTAATACTTCTAGTACTGCTAGAATAGATACTATTATTGTATCTTCAACTGCTACTTCTTGTCAAATTATTATAGTATCACAAGCTGGTGCAAATGTTTCTTCAAATTTATCAGTATCTCCAACATCTATAAATATTATTTCTGATGCTGGTACAGGTAATTTTAATATTACTACTAATACTTCTTGGACTGTTTCTAGTAATCAAACTTGGCTTACTTCTAATACAAATTCTGGTTCTGGTAATGCTACTATTACTTTAACATCAACTGCTAATACTTCTACTACTGCTAGAACTGCTACTGTTACAGTAAAAGGAACAGGTGTAACTGATAATACTATTAATGTTACTCAAGCTGGTACAACACAAGTTGTAGTTAAACATATTACTATTAATAAAATTATAAATGCACCTATCATTGATGGTGCTGGAACTGATGCTGTTTGGGCTTCTCAAACTGCTAATAATATTACTAAATCAATTAATGATGTAAGTGGTATTTCTGGTAATTTTAAAATGTGCTATGATAATCTTTATGTATATATATTAGTAAATGTTAATGATAATTCATTAGGTACTAATGGAACTGGTAGTGTTGCTAATGATGGTAATTCTTATGAAGGTGATTGTGTTGAATTGTATTTTGCAGAAGATACTAATAATGCAACTGCTTATACACCTGGTGATTGGCAGATCAGAAAACTTGTTTCTAAAACACAAGCTAATGGTGGTATTGATGGTGAAAATTCAGTAAGTTTAAGTTCTTTGACTTCTGATGCAAATTTTAAAGTTGTTCAAACTATGGGAACTAATTCTTATGTTCAGGAATGGCAAATACCAATTGCTACTTTGAAACAAACTGCTAATTTTGATAATAAAGATTTTAGATTTGATATACATTTAGTAAATGATAGTAATGGAACAAAAATTGGTGGTTTATATTGGAACTCTAATGCTGATGACCAATGGAGTAAAGTTCAAAACCAAGGTTTTATTCATTTAGCAACTGCTGTTACAAATCACATTATTATTAATGAAGTATCAACAGCACCTGTTATTGATGGTACTGGAACTGATGCTGTTTGGACTTCTCAAACTGCTAATAACATTACTCAATCAATTAATGATGTAAGTGGTATTTCTGGTAATTTTAAAATGTGCTATGATAATCTTTATGTATATATATTAGTAAATGTTAAAGATAATTCATTAGGTGCTAATGGAACTGGTAGTGTTGCTACTGATGGTAATTCTTATGAAGGTGATTGTGTTGAATTGTTTTTTGCTGCAGATACTAATAATGCAACTGCTTATACACCTGGTGATTGGCAGATCAGAAAACTTGTTTCTAAAACACAAGCTAATGGTGGTATTGATGGTGAAAATTCAGTAAGTTTAAGTTCTTTGACTTCTGATGCAAATTTTAAAGTGGTTCAAACTATGGGAACTAATTCTTATGTTCAGGAATGGCAAATACCAATTGCTACTTTGAAACAAACTGCTAATTTTGATAATAAAGATTTTAGATTTGATGTACATTTAGTAAATGATAGTAATGGAACAAAAATTGGTGGTTTATATTGGAACTCTAATGCTGATGACCAATGGAGTAAAGTTCAAAACCAAGGTTTTATTCATTTAGCAACTGCTATTGTTACTTCAACTTTATCAGTATCAACATCAACATTAAATGTAGCTTCTACTGCTGGTACTACTACATTTAATATTACATCTAATGTTGCTTGGACTGTTGTTAGTAATGAAACTTGGATTTCAGTTAGTAAATCTAGTGGTTCTAATAATGCTACTATTACTTTAACAACAACTGCTAATACTTCTACAACTACCAGGACTGCTACTATTACAGTATCAGGAACTGGTGTAGCAAATAAAACTTTAACAGTATCACAAGCTGGTAAAACTACTACTGTAAAAGAAACTGAAATATCAAAGATTAGTATATATCCTAATCCTTCAACAGGAATAGTAAATTTAAAGAATACTAATGGTATAGTAAGCGTCAGAATATTTGATTTGAATGGTAGAAATGTATTTACTACAAATGTAAGTGATAATCAAGTAGATTTGAGTAATTTGAAAGACGGCCTTTACATTATGAATGTAGAAAGTGAAAAGGCAAGTAAATACTTGAAATTAGTTATCAATAAAAAATAGTAACATAGAATTCTTCCAAGCGGGGTCTTCGGCACGAGACCCCGCTTGGAAGAATTCTATTATCTTTAAACCACAATGGCAATTAAAAAGATAATAGAGTAGGAGGTGGGTATCTTTTTTATCACCTGCTGGCGCAAACGTCCGCTAGTGCTGCAAAATAAACATAACCTGATTTTAGGGCCGGGTTTTTGTTTATTTTCTTTGTAACATTCCTTTCTATAACCAACTAAAAACTACAAATTTTAGTTTAAATAACTACGCTTTTTTATTATAAAAATAACTTAACTTTGTAAAAAGTAATGCTATGAGTGCAATTCAAATGAATTTAACAAGTTTTCAGTTAATCAAAATCCTTCGTGAGAAGATAGGCGAGGAACAGGCTGAATCGTTAGCATCATTTGTTGAAACAAAAGTAAAGGAAGAAATTGATTCTAAAAAAGAAGGGTTTGCAACAAAAGAAGATATTGCCAAACTCGAAACTAAAATTGAATTGTCTAAAATCGCAATTATTCTTTGGTTTATTGCTACTATGCTAACCTTAATTAGCTTATCTACCGGTTTAATAATTCATTTCGCCAAATAGTGAGCCCTGCTGGCGCAAACATCCGCTAGTGCTGCAAAATAAACAAAACCTGGTTTTAGGGCCGGGTTTTTGTTTTAAAGCAGAATGGTATGTTGTAAAATTCTAAAAATCTTCTTTTTCTATGCCAGCCTGTTTAAGTATTGCAAATAAAGTACTTTTGGCAAGGTCTTTATTATGCATGGGCACTAAGGTAATTTTGCCAGATACAGTATGTACATAATAATGGTGGCTTCCATGAATACGTTTTAAAACAAAACCATTTCTTTCAAGGACTTTAATAAGTTCTTTCGGGGTGAGCGATGGCACGTTGCCCATAGTTCAGGATGCTAATGTTAAAGAATATTCTAAGGAGTGGCTGTCATCGGGTATTTCTTTGCCCTGTTCTTTTAAAACCTCCAAATATCCTTCAATAGCTTCTTTTGCCATGTCAATAGCATGGTTAACATTATCGCCATAGGTAATACAGCCTGGAAGGGATGGGACAATAACCGTATAGCCGCCGTCCAGTTCTTGTGTCAATATAACACGGTATGTATGCATAATATAAACAATATCATGTTTTAATTTCATTAGATATTATATAGATTAAAAAATTAATAAGTTCTTTTACATATATTTGTAACCCATAGATACAAAAACTATGGGATTAAAAGTTGACAAAGCAAGAAAGAATCCCGTTCAGTTCCTTAGCCTCACAGGGTTTATTCCAGATGAGTTTGATGAATTGGCTTTAGAATTCCGAAATGAATGGGAACAATATTCCAATCATTTCACTTTAGAAGGGAAACCTCGACAACGAATTGAATTACCTCGAGCAACAAGTGTTTTACCAAGTGTTCAGGACAAATTATTGTTCATATTGGTATACCTAAAAACATTCCCTTTACAAGAATTACAAGCTGCTACATTTTCGATGAACCAGCCCCAAGCCAATTTTTGGATACATCTTTTAAGCCCAATTCTTCGCAAAACTCTTAAAAGGCTTAAAGAAATACCTGAACGAAATAATCAAAAGCTGGAACAGCTATTAAAAGATTGCCATGACGTATTGCTTGATGGAGTGGAAAGAAGTATTCAACGGCCACTAAATACTGAGCAGCAACAAGACTGCTATAGTGGTAAAAAAAACTCATAGTGTCAAGAATAACATTCTTTCATTACCCGATCGTCGAATTTTGTTCCTGAGTAAAACCTATGATGGCAGTGTACATGACAAGAAAATTTGTGACGAACAGCCTTTAAACTTTCCCAAAGGAATAACCTTATGGCAAGATACTGGCTTTTTAGGTCACTGTCCTGAAGGAGTTAATATCCGAATGCCAAGTAAAAAGCCAAAAGGCAAAGAGTTGACAAAAGAACAAAAACAGGAGAACCGGGAAATATCCAGATTTAGGGTACTTGTTGAACACGCTATCTGCGGAGCTAAGCGTTGCCGAATTATCAAAGAACGTTTACGTTGCCACAAGTTTGAATTCGATGATCTAATCATGGAACTCGCTTGTGGCTTACATAATTTTAGAATAACTGTGAAATGCGTTGCTTAATTCAATTAATCTATATAAAGTCTATTGTAAAATTAAACTAAAATTTTTTTCAAAATGAAAATGATTGAATGCCCATAAGGATTTATTATTTGTATAACACCAAATACCTGATATTTACCTGTGGCATATAATCCGGTAAGTACAGTTTTCACATCGTTTTAAATCTTTGGTTTGTTCAAATGGAATTTCCGGATTATAAATTTCTGATAACAATTGTTTTAAATTATTTTTGAATTCAGTTTCGACAGTTGTTATATCTGAAATTACTGATTTGCCAAGATAAATACCGGAATCAAAACTATTTCCAAAAATATTCCTCAAGGTAAACAAGCAGGGCGTAACCGGAATTTCAGGAAAAAAGATATTTTTATAAAGCATGGAATAGAGTAAGGCCTGAAAAATTTCCTTTTTCAGTTTTTTCCCTTCCTGTGGGCTGAATAATTCTTCTAACCCTGTAAATTTTTGTTCAACTTTTCCGGTTTTATAATCTATAATCCTAATTCCTTTTTTGTCCTTGTCAATCCTGTCAATATTTCCACCAACTTTTACCTTAATTTTTTCTTCATTTAATGATATTTCATAAAAATTGGAAATATTGTGTTCCAGTCCAACAATAGTAAATGGAACTGCCTGGTAATCAGTTTCTAATATTTTTCGGACATATTTGTTGATGATTTTATAAATAATGAAATTTCTTCCAGTCAACTCCTTTCCCTTTTCAATTGATGATTTGAAATACTCCTGCTCCATTGCTTTGCGAATAGCATCTTCAATAGCCAGGTTATTTTTTAATATAAATTCCAAATCATTTTTTTGCAATTGTTTTTCAATATAGGGCAAATATAAAATTTGCATTGACCTGTGTAAAATGTTTCCCAACATTGGAGCATCTATTTCCTCTACCGGAGTCTCAAATTCTTTGATACAGGCAACATAGTGAAAATAAAAGCGTAAGCTGCAATCGATATAACCCGTTAGGGCGCTGGGCGACAAATAATTGTTATTTTCTGTATTATCAAGATACTTTGATAAAACTGACAGCGCTTCATGTGTCTTTTCGAACCTGATTTCAGGAAGTTTAGAAGAAACAATATTAAAAACCTGGACTTTTTGAGAAACCTTAAAGTTTTTATTGTACAGTATTTGTGTTGCATATCGGCTCATTTCCGAACCACCGGTTTTATCAGCCTTAGTATTATATATCAGATAAATATTATTGGCGCGTTGGATAACGCGATAGAAATAATATGCAAACATAGCATCGCGAAATTCGAGGGTAGGCAAATTAAATCCGTGACGCAGGTTATATGGGATGAATGATAATGGTAAATTGGTCTTAGGCAGGTTTCCTTCATTGACATTTAATATGATCACATTTTCGAAATCGAGCGCCCGGGACTCTAAAAATCCCATAATTTGAAGGCCTTTTAATGGTTCACCTTCGAATGGAACCAAAAGCCCGTTGAGAATTTTTAACAGCAAACTGGCACAAACCGGGATATCTAAATCCAAATCGCTTTTAGAAATTATTTCGGCAAATCGATTGGTTGCCCTGTAAACAGTAATCAGGCTTTCAGACTCTATTCCTTCAGGCTGTTCATATAATTCAGGTTTATTGCTGAAAGAATGTTGACCAATAATTTTAATTATCTTTATAAGATTATCAATAAATATAAGGCTATCAGAAGGTTTTTGAAAAATAATCCTTGTCAGTTCGCTTTCAGGTATATCAGCTGGTTCAATATTAATAATATTTTGATTGACAACTTTATATTCAAATTTATCTATTTCATAAGGTAAAGCCGATCTTATATAAGGATGCGACAAAACTTTAAGAACATGTTTATAATAAAAAGTAGTTTTTCTATTTTCTTTGCCGGAGGTTGTTTTCCCATATAAATTGCTGATTGCAACAATAAGCTCGATAATAGGGGAATTTTTTACAGGAAACCCCATTGTAATGTTGACATCCGTAATTTTTTCAGGAATTGAATGTAACATGGGCATAAGCAAAGTTTCATCGGGTAAAAGGATAGCAGTATTATCATAATTATTATCAGTGATTTGAATCCGGTCTAATAATTGTCCGGTAATTTTAACCTGCCCGGTTTGCGATGGAACAGCAATCAAATCAACCAATCCTGGTGATTTCAGATTTTGGAAAAAATTATCTTCAAGGGCTGATGGAAATTCTTTCAGGTTGTTTTTAATGAAAAATCCGGCTTCGTGGTTAGGTTGAGTAATATAATCATCATCGTAGTCCCAATAAAATAAAGCCATTCCATTGTTCCTGAAATTTCTGAAAATTGTTTTTTCACATTCGCTTAATGCATTAAAACCTATAAAAACTATTTTTTTGAAATCAGGGTTTGAAAATTTTCCATTTAAAATAGAATCAGCAACATCCCTATAAACCATGCCTTCGTAAACTAATTTCTTATCGGCTAAAACATCTTTAAAGCGTTTGTATATGGCAAACATTACAGACCATAAATCTGAAAATCCTTTATGTTGTTCGCTTGGCCTCGACAATTCGAAGTTCTTCCAGAATTGTCTTATGGCTTCGACCTGTTCTTCATTTAAATATGAAAATTGTTCGTTTATATTGTTTAATGCTGAAAGGTTTTTAAAAAGCACTTCAGCATCAACAAGATACTTATCGATATCGTTAAAATCAGAAAGCATCAGTTCTCCCCAATAATAAAAATTATCAAAAGGTTCCGTAATGTTTCGCACCTGGTTATAAACTTTAAACAAATCGAATAAAAGAAGAAGGTCGTCAGCTATTTTTAAAGCTGAAAATTCCTGGATAAATGCTGAAATAGTCACACATTTTGGCGCCCACAAAGGTTTTTGAATTATTTGCGAAAGGTATTTATTGAAATACAAGATCGACCGGCGGTTTGGAAAAACAATGCAAATATTTTGCATGTCATTTTCGTACCTTGAATATAAGTCTTGTGCAACAAGTTTTAGAAACGGGACCATAATTCAATGTGCTAATTGTTTAATGTGCTAATGTGCCGGTTGAATAATGTTCATATTGTTCAATTCTTCAATTATTCAGATATTCAATTCTTCTCACAAATGTAAACAAAATGCAAGTTCTAAGTTTAAACCAACCTTTTAGTTGGTTGTTACTTTTAGACTATTTTTGTAAAAATGGAATTATATGGATATTGACGAAGTTGAACGATTAAATGAACGATTTATTAAAAGTAAACCTGAAGAAGTATTGGTATATTTCCTGAAAGAATATAAAAATAGGATTGCGCTTTCTTCCAGCATGGGTGTTGAAGACCAGGTTTAACAGATATGGTTTGCAAAATTGATAAATCAACAAAGGTTTTCACTCTTGATACAGGCCGTCTTTTTCCTGAAGTTTATGATTTGATTGCCAAAACCAATGAAAAATATCAAATTTCAATCGAAGTTCTTTTTCCCGATTATAGGAAAATTGAGGAAATGGTAAAACAAAAAGGCATTAATCTTTTTTACAAAAATATTGAGAATAGAAAGGAATGTTGCAAAATACGCAAAATTGAACCACTGAAACGTGCTTTGAGTGAATTGAAAGTCTGGATTTGTGGCCTTCGCAAAGATCAATCCGTTACACGGTTTTATTCTAAAATGGTAGAATGGGACGAACAGTATGGATTGATAAAAATAAGCCCTTTAATCAATTGGAATTATAAGCAAGTTTGGGATTATATCCATAAAAACCAAATACCATATAATCCGCTTCACGACAAAGGATTTCCGAGCATAGGCTGTCAGCCTTGCACTCGCGCTATACAAGCAGGTGAAGAAGCAAGGGCAGGCCGGCTGGTGGTGGGAACAACCGGAACGAAAGGAATGTGGGTTACATGGCACCAATTTAAAACCTATCAGTTGAATGTATGCTTAATAATACGGTAATTTATCATTGCAATTTTAAAAATACAATGTCAGCTATTTAATGCCAACGGGCAAATGATAAAAACTTTGGTTGCAGTCCCAGGCGTCAATACTTATAATATAAATAATTTGAAAGCCGGGCTGTATTTTATCCAGATACCTGCAAAGAATGTCTATTTAGCACGAAAGTTTATTAAAAAGTGTAAATAATACCATTACATTATTTATTTACTTTTGTCAGGTGCAGCAGGCACAGGAGGCAACGGTTTATAATTTTTTATCTGTTCATTGGCCAATTCAATTGCCTTGTTAAGCTGGTCGTCAATTCCCTGGTATTCACGCGCCGGGTCGTTATCTACTTCAATATCGGGATCTACGCCGTGCCCTTCGACTATCCATGCGCTGGAATCTGCAGAATAGGTACCGAATTCAGGTTTACGCATATCGCTGCCATCCACAAAAGGCAGCGAACCATTGATAGCTGTAACGCCTCCCCAGGTCCTTTGCCCGATTATAGTCCCGATTTTTAATTTTTTAAACGCATAAGGAAACAAGTCGCCATCGGATGCAGAATATTGATCAATCAACATGATTTTTGGGCCAGACATTATTTCTTCCGGAACCGATTCCGGAACCTCTGAATTACGAGCAATTTTAGTCCTTATTATTTCCCTTTTCAACCTTTCGATAATCATTGGAGAAACATTACCGCCGCCATTTCCACGGTCATCGATAATTAAAACTTTTTTATTAAGCTGAGGATAAAAATATTTCACAAATTCATTTAACCCTTCATTCATCATATCAGGAATATGGATGTATCCGACCTGATTATTTGTAGCCTCAGAAACTTTGCTGATATTGCCCTGTACCCATTTATTATAATATAAATCCGATTCATCACGAATTGGTATTACCAGCTCTTTATGGCTTCCTTTTTCTTCCGGTTTATTGTTGACAGTAAGCTGAATTTCTTTGTCGACTTTGTAAACAAGGGTTTGGTAAATATCATCGACATCTTTGAGCGATTTTCCGTCGATGGCAAGTATATAGTCGCCCTGATTGATGTTTGAACCAATTTCAGTAAGTGGCGAGCGCAACGATTTTGTCCAGTTGGCTCCATTGAGGATTTCATCAATTTGAAAATAACCAGTTTCAGATTTGCTGATTTTTGCCCCAAGCAAACCAACCGGGATTCTTTCTGCCCTCGGCTTTTCGCCACTATTCACGTAAGAATGGCCACAATTCAATTCTCCAATCATTTCGCCGATTATATAAGTTAAATCATCGCGATGGCGAACATAAGGGACCAATGCAGCATATTTTTCATGAATTGATTTCCAATCGACACCATGCATATTGGGAACATAAAAGAAATCGCGCATTTGACGCCAGCACTCATCATAAATTTGTTTCCATTCTTTGCCATAGTCAATCCAAACTTTCATATTGCTTAAATCAGCTACATCTTTCAATGTTATGCGGCTTGTTGGAAGATCTATTACAGCCCAGCGGTCATTATCTTTTACAAGTACTTTTTTATTATTTGCTGAAATTCTGATTTGTATATTACGTCCCAGCTCCGTTTCTTCCTGCTTTTTTAAATCGAAAACTTTAACTACAATACCTTCTCCCTGCATCCTTTCGTGATAGTAAACATAATTATTCACACATGAAATATTGAAATAGTTCGAAGATTTTATTGGCAATGCTATAATACGGTTCTCGATATTGTCAAAATCTATATCAATTTTTAAATTATTTTCAGATATTGATGAGCTTTTTGAACCTGTGTCAATTTTGCTTTTTCCTTTATCGGGATTTTCTTTTTTTAATGATCCTTTATTCTCTTTTTCAATAATAGAAACCTCATTATTTTCTAAAGCGAATGGCGAAGGGCAATCTTTTTTTAATGTTAAAAGGTATACGCGGTCCATATTTATATAGGCATAATTCCATTCAATGCCACTGATAATCGGATTAAATTCCCGCTCAGATGCAAAAACCAAATATTTTCCATCATTAGAGAATGCCGGCTGCGTAGATTCGAACCAGGGGCTCGTTACATTTTTAATTTCTGAAGATTCAACATTATAGACAGATACTACCCGAAGTTTATTTTCAGTCTGCTGGTCAAAAACAATCCAACGGCTGTCGGGCGACCAATGGAAATTTTCAATTTTGTCATATTTCGATTTAGTGACCAACTTTACTTCTTTAGTTTTGATATCTACATATTGAAGCCTGTAAAGCCGGTCGGCCAAAGAATTTTTTTACTGTCAGGCGACCATTCAATTTCAAATTTATAAGTTTCTGCATTAAAAGTTAATTGCTCTGGCGCTTTCGAACCGTCTTGTTTTTGTACATAAATCTCAAATTCTCCTGAAGCATCCGATAAATATGCAATATATTGTCCATCAGGCGACCAGTTAACTTCCCGCTCATGCGAACCGGGAGAGTTTGTAAGGTTGCGTGTAATGCCTTTGTCGGCTGGCACAGTAAAAACATCGCCCCGTGCGCCGAAAACAATACGTTCGCCATTGGGTGACAAATCGGCAGTTCTTATATTTTTCGATGCATCTTTAAATTCGTTTCTTGCCCATTGGGCATCGTCATCAACATTAATAATTATTTTGTCATATTTTTTCGTCCTGGTATCGAACTTATAAATGTACCCGCCGTTTTCAAAAACAATCTGGTTGCCACCAGCAGAAGGAAACTTAATATCAAAGTTTGTGAAATCGGTGACTTTTCTGGTTTCTTTGGTATCGAGGTTGTAAACATAAAGGTTCATGGTACGGTCGCGGTCTGAAAGAAAATAAATTTCCCGGCCAATCCACATTGGTATTATATCCTGGTGCTCGTTATTTGTAATGTTCTCAGATTTTTTTGTTTCGAAATCGTAAATCCAGATATCATCGGCCATTCCGCCTCTATAATATTTCCAGGTACGAAATTCCCGGAAAACATGATTGAATGCAATTTTTTTGCCATCAGGCGAATAAGAACAAAATCCGGCAACAGTAAAAGGCAATTCCTTCGACAAACCGCCATTTATCGGGACATTGAACAACATTCCTTTAATATCATTGAACGATTGCTTTCTTGACCGGTAAGTAATATTTTTTCCGTCAGGGTCCAGGCCATAACGATGTTGTTTGCGCATGCGGTCGCTTACATCATCGCGTAAAAGCATAGCAGAATATGTGAGGCGCTTTGGAATTCCACCTTCGCTGGAAATAAGAAAAACTTCTGTATTACCATCGTATTGACCTGTAAATGCAATATTTTTTCCATCAGGTGAAAATCGGGGAAACATTTCATAACCCTTATGACTTGTCAATTTGCGGGCTGTTCCTCCCTCGGAACTTACAATATACAAATCTCCCCCATAACTGAAAGCTATGTTGTTACCATTGATAGCCGGGAAGCGCATCAATCTTGCTTCGTCCGATGCATAAGATTTATTAAAAATAATTGCAAACAGGAGAATAACACCAATCTTTTTCATGATTTATATTTTGAGATGAATACAAATTTAAGGAATTATGGATTAAATCAATTAATAATTAAGTTTTCAGGATATTCAATTCCAGTTAAAAATAATCCATGGGAAGGAATAGAATTACCGGCTTTCGAACGATCTTTTGACTCAATTATTTTTCTGAAATCATCCAATGATATTTTACCAAAGCCTATTTCGAGCATTGTTCCGGTGATTGCACGTACCATATTGCGCAGGAACCTGTCGGCCTTTATTGTAAAAATTAATTTTTTTTCTTCATAATGCCAGGATGCTTCACGGATATTGCATATATTGGTTTTGTTATCGCTATGCAATTTGCAGAAGCTGGTAAAATCGGAATATTCAAAAAGAGCTTTGCAAGCTTCATTAATTAATGCCAAATCAGGTTTTGAGAAAAGAAGCAGACTGGTTTCCTTTTCAAATGGTTCTTTTTCATGAACAATGTGGTATTCATAAGTCCTGGAAACAGCATCGAAGCGGGCATGGGCTGAGGCAATTACTGGTATAATTTGCTGAACTGCAATATCGAAGGACAGAATCTGGTTTAATTGATAAATGATTTTTTTTTTATCTATTATTTCATGAGGCGAATCGAAATGGGCAATATAATATAATGCATGAACGCCTGTATCTGTGCGACCGGCACCAACCAGTTCAATTTGATTGTGCAATAATAACGAAAGTGATTTTTCTAAAACATCCTGGATACTTATTGCATTTTCCTGCTTTTGCCATCCATGAAAATGAGTGCCTTTGAAGCTAAGTTGTATAAAATAACGTTGCGGCAATTTTTTAAATTTAATAACCTATCACCCACAAAATACGACTTTCGTCAATACATTTATCAATAATAGCTATCATTTCACGATTTATCTCTTTAAGAAGTGAAAGGTATAATTCCCAATGTTCAGTCCAATCGGTATCCATTTTTTCAAGTTCGATTAAAAAAGCTTTGCCAAGAAAAATAGTTTCGATAAAATTCACAAAATCATTGCTGCTCTTAATTTCTTCCCATTTTTCAAGATTGATTACCAGTTCATTCTTAAGTACAATTATTTTGCGTGAATTATATTTTGAAGGCTCAAAATACTCATACAATTCATTGCTTTTCTCGAAACAATGGACAAACAAGTTAAATACTTCGCTGTTTATATAACGCGATTCATCGTTCAATCGTGGACAATTCAGGTCATCGCCGGTTATATTGAATTCAACAAAGTTAAGTTTATCGATACCAAAAAATTCAAGCCTCATTTGCTATAAATTTGTATATTCTATATTATCAATACCAAAAATTCTTTATAAAAGTAAAAAAAAAACTGAAACATAGCTGTATTGAAGTTAAAAGCTTGAAATGAAACATCAAAAATGTTTTAATTACTTTTGTAATAAAATCGATTTTGATTGTTGATTTTATTACAAACTTTTAAATGGGCGCCGAGATTCAATGTATAACAGGACTATTTGCAAAGTATTATGGCCGTAAACCTGATAGCATAGATGCATTACCTCCTTCAGGTTCATATAGGAAATATTTTAGGTTAAAGTTTGACAAAGAAAGTTACATTGGCGTTTACAATGAAGACAAAAAAGAGAATGTTGCTTTTCTAAGTTTTACGCAAAGTTTCCTTGTTGCTGGTCTTAATGTCCCGGAGATTATAGCAGAAGATATAGATAGAAACGTATATATAATTCAGGATTTAGGAGATGTAACGCTTCTCGATTTTATAAATTCACAGGATAATGAAATAATAATTACTCAGGAAAGTATATCGATTTATAAAAAAGTAATCGAACAGTTGCCGGGTTTTCAAATAAAAGGAAAAGAAGCAATTGATTTTTCTGTTTGTTATCCGCGAAATGCATTCGATCGGCAATCGATGATGTGGGATTTGAATTATTTTAAATATTACTTTCTGAAATTGGCCAAAATTCCTTTTGATGAACAAAAGCTGGAAAATGATTTCATGACTTTTTGTGATTATTTGCTGACTGCTGATTGCGATTATTTCCTATACCGCGATTTCCAGTCTCGAAATGTAATGATATTTAACAACGATCCTTATTTTATCGATTACCAGGGCGGCAGGCGTGGTGCGCTCCAATATGATATTGCTTCAATATTGTTTGAGGCTAAAACTTCACTTCCTGCTGAAGTAAGGCAAGAGTTATTGAAATTTTATATATCAGAATTATCAAAGCACCTGAAATTTGACAAGCAGGCTTTTCTCGATTTATATTATGGATATGTTTTTATCAGGCTCATGCAGGCAATGGGCGCATATGGGTTTCGTGGATTGTACGAAAAGAAAAAGCTTTTTCTGCAAAGTATCCCAAAAGCAATAATTCATCTGGCCTGGCTCAGGACCAATATTAAATTACCAATTTCTTTGCCTGAATTGGAAAGAGTTTGGGATAACCTTATTACATCACATCAGATTAATGAAATTGCCGACAGTACAACAAATTTGACAATCAATATCAATAGTTTTTCTTATAAAAATGGAGTTCCAACTGACGAAACAGCTAATGGCGGCGGGTTTGTTTTTGATTGCAGGGCACTTGAAAACCCCGGAAAACTGGAACAATATAAGAATTTTAATGGAAAAGATTTGCCTGTTATTAATTTTATTGAATCCAACCATGAGTCTTCAGAATTTATTGAAAATATTTTTTCTATAATAGATAATGTTATAAAGTCTTACAAAAAGAAAAACTATACACACCTGATGGTTAATTTAGGGTGCACCGGTGGGCAGCATCGTTCAGTATATTCAGCAGAAAAATTAGCCGGACATATTAGAATAAAATATCCTGAAATCAATATTGCAATAAGGCACAGGGAAATAGAGAAAAAAAGTAAATGAAACCTCCATGCTTGTTGTTGCAAATTCAGCGTTACAAACTCAAAAAGAAATGAATATGGTTCTAAGAACTTGTGTCTCCGCATGGAGGTTCGCCGGCAGGCTTGCGGGAAGTTTTTTGCGCGTGGCCGGCAACTAAAAATGTTAGCGACTTGACATTTCTCAGATATTTGAAATATAATATTTAAATTAAATATAATCTCGTGAAAGCAATGATATTTGCAGCAGGTCTGGGCAGAAGGTTAAGGCCAATTACCGATTCAAGACCAAAAGCACTTGTAGAATTAAACGGCGTTCCATTACTTGAAATATCAATTAAAAGATTAATCAATTTTGGTTTCAATAATATTGTAATAAATGTTCATCATTTCTCATCTTTAATCATTGACTTTCTCAGGAAGAATGATAATTTTGGAATATCCATAACTATTTCGGACGAATCGGATTTATTGCTCGATACCGGTGGTGGACTTAAAAAAGCATCATTTTTTTTTGATGATGGAAATCCTTTTCTTATTCATAATGTCGATGTTGTTTCAAATATTGACCTGATGATGCTTTACAAATCCCATCTTGAACATAATAGTCTGGCAACATTAGCGGTTATGGAACGCAAGTCAACGAGACAATTTCTTGTAAATGCCAATTATGAACTTTGCGGTTGGAAAAATACTAAAACACACGAATTGAAAATTGCCCGTGAAACAGATAATTATTTAAAACCAGTTTCTTTCTGCGGAATTCAGGTTATAAACCCTGAATTATTTGGATTAATTCATGAATCAGGCATATTTTCAATTACAGATTTGTATTTGCGCCTTGCATCGGAACATACAATTAAGACAATACCATTTAATAATGCGATCTGGTTCGATTTGGGAACTCCTGAAAATCTTGAGAATGCTTGTGGTCTTAAAAGGAACTGGGAATTAACAGATTGATACCGGAGTCCAAATAATTTGACTGAATAGGTACTATTTATAGCGCAGCTAAAGCTACAAACAATAGAACGCGGATGAGGCTGATTTAACAGATTTACGCGGATTTTGAGAATTGAGTTTGCTAAAAAAACAAAGTTCTACAATGTCAATAGTTCGGTATATTTTTAATGTGAATTTTTTATGTAATTAATTTGGTGATATTTGGTGTTTTTATGTTTTGGTGGCAAGAAATTCATAATAGCCACAAAATCACCAAGTCACCAAATTACACCAAAATATTTACTGAACTTTTGACAATGTAATAGTATATAAATAAAACTTCAATTATCGTCAGTTCGGGATAAGAAAAGATATTATTGGCTAAATTCAATATATTAATTTGATGACTAACCCCAGGCACAAGACTGGGATTAGTGAACGACAATTAAATAAGTGCCTTAAATAATTTATCCCGAACCGATGATAAAATTACCATTCAATTTTCTTTGAAAAAAGCAAAATTTCATTGCTATTTCTAACAACCAAAACATACAAGGCATGTCCAAAATTGGATAATGAAATTTTATCGTTAATGCCAGCTGAAGATACAATACATTGACCTGGAATTAAGTATAAACTATATTTTGCTGTTTCCGGAAAATTTGAAAATTGCAACACCCCGTTACTCAATATTTTTATAGCATAATTTTCTAAAGACTTATTATTTACAGATAATGCAGTTACTTGTACAACAATTGTCCAATTACGGCTATTTTTGCCATTTTGAGAAACAATGCTGACAGTAACTGGTTGCGTAAAATCAACTTCTGTTTTCGAAGTAATATTGTTACCTGAAATTACCACTATAGCGCCGGCAGAAGTATTAATAATGGGGGTTAGTACAGTTATATCTGTACCTGCAGGAAGCTTAACATTAATAGAATTATCTGCTGAATCGATAACTATATTTTCACCTTTTACACCCAGAGAAAACGAAAATAGGGAATTGCCACTAACCGTTTTATCCGAAAATAAGTAGGGCTCTTCTTGTGTTCCCAGTGATTCATCACTTGTAAAAACACAACTGTCGGGTATATTAATTATACTTCCATCACTGCTCCGATATACCTTGAATTGAAGTTTTTCTCCATTTGTATTGCTCATTGCCATGACGTAAGCATAGGCATGGCCTAATATTGATGAAGGCAGCAAATGGGCTACACCTCGACATTCGGTTCCTACAAATGCAGCAACCATATCGTTTGAATTTGACAATACAGTACCCGAAATATTTACAATACCGGTAATTGTCATAGTGTTGCTATATTTTGTTTCTTGTACGGTCCAAGAAGGAACAGCATTAATTATCCATGGTGCCAATAGCATCATTAGAATAATGATAAGTTTTTTTGTATATCTGTTTTTCATTAATAATGTTTTTTCAAATTTATTAGTCGTTTTTTTAGAACCCAACTCCGTTTCCAAAGCGGAGTTGGGTAATTAATAAACTTATTGTTTCAATACACTAATATGCGTTGATCCTGAATTCGTCTTCACTTCAACAATATACCATCCTTTAGTAAGGTTATTCAGAACCGATTGACAATGATTATATAAATCGATAGAGAAGGTACCTTTTGTACTATTGGTATTATATTTCAATAATTCATTACCCAGAGCGTTGATTAAGCTTATACTTATCCGGGAATCCTGATCCAGATATCCATGAACATTTAAAGAAGTAACAAATGGGTTTGGAAACACATCAATCCCTGTAGTTTCATCGCCAGGAGCAGGGACTGATGAATTAGTATAAAGCAGATAAGGCATACCAAACTGGCCAATGTGATTATCACTTGCAGAAATAAGTTTATTGGCAAACAAAGTTTTTAACCCGTTTGCAGTATCGACTAGTGCAAACTTCAAGCTAATGGTATCATTAACAACATCGCTCATCAGGTAAAATACTTCTTTTCCTGTTGGAGCAGAAGCTGGTGTTGCAAAACCAGTGCAAACTTTTCCATTGTAGGCTGCCAATACTTTACCTTTTAAATCTATGCTACTATCAGCTAATTGAGCTAGTATTGTAACATTCGACTGGGCATCTCCTCCTGTAAACCCTAAAATTTTAGGGGCAATGGGCTCATTTTGAACTGAAAAATTCTTGAGCGACCCCTTTTTGGGATATATCAACGTTGATGCACTTGCCGTTTGCAACATGTAACCATTACCTGGGGTCATGGTTGTTAGTGTCCCAATCCAACCGATTCCGGTATAGAATATTGAGAATGCCCGTTGGCTTTTAACAATATCGCCATCTACTGGCCCGTATGATGCCAAAGCTTCATTAACCGATATATTGTATTGTGGAACGAATCCAATCCAGTTCCAACCGGCAGTAATAGAAACTTTTGTCGAATCCGGATTTACGGGAGTACCATTTACAGATACAACGCTAACTTTAGATAGGCTTATTTTGTACATACTTTCAGGATGTATCCCTCCGGAAGCCGAAAGTGAACCACTCCATCCGGCTTTAATACTGAACTGGTCATACACCGATTTTTGCCCTTTTATAATATCGCCAGCATTGCCTATACTACCAAGCAGATTCTCTACACTATTGGACACCGGGTTTTTCAAATTTATTGAAATCCAGTTCCAACCTGCATTCAGGCTATAGGTATTTTGAATAATTGTTCCGCATGTAATAAGTACAGGGCTTTTTGGTGTACCATAAACTGCATCGGAACTGAAATTATAAACCGGAGTCACATTCGAATACGTTTGACCTGTATTGGCATCCCAAACCAGTAATTGAACCGTTTCGCCTGATTGTTTATTACTGTAAACAGTGAGCATCGCTTCATCAATATCAAAATTGCTAAGATATTTAAGTGTAGCGACCCCACGGCATTGACCGTTGACAAAGGCTGCCACTATATCATTGGTATTTGTTGCAACAACACCTGCAATTTGCACTTTACCAAATACACTCATTGAATATTGAAAACTCCCGGGAATAACCGTCCAATTTGGCGACTGGGCATTTACGGTAACACTAAGTTGTAATTTTTCATCATACCCATAGTCCGTTGTTAGGTTTACAGGTAAACTGTAAGAACCAATATTCAAACCATTGTTGACACTGAATGTAATAGCCTGAGAACTATTTGGTTGTGCTGTACCCGATTGAGGATCGGCCGTCAACCATACAGGAAGGCCATTGATGGTAAAGTCTTTTGCAAGCCCTCCTTTATTTACAATGCTGGCAGTGAATGTAGCCCCATGTCCTGCCAAAATATCCAGCGTATCAGAGGATTCGTTCCAAACTACCGGATTTTGGTTTACATAAGCAGTCCACTGTGCTGGCGATTGCAACATATTGCCGTCTTTGTCGAATATATTGCGGACGCTTATATCCAGTACGCAATTTTCGTAAAGCGATGCGTATTGGGTTGGAAGATTAATCAGCAACTCATCATTATTAACCTCAAAAGTTACTGCCAGGTTTGTTGAAGGCTGGGCATCTTTCACTGCAGGCGCTTGCAAGGTAAAATTTACTCCATTTATTTTCCTTGCAACAACAGTATCTGTTAATGCTACCCCTTCGGAAACAAGTGTGGCTGAATTGACATTATTTTTGAATGTTGTGCCCAATACCTGAACATTACTCATAGTATAATATGCTTCGAAAGGGAAATAATACAATAAACCAGGTTCGGTACCAAGTAATTTTGTATGCATATATTTATTAATTAAACCTGCCTGGCGTGCAGTCTCCCAAATCCGGAACTCATCGATCATGCCTGTATAATATAGGTTTGTCGCAGCTGTTGTACTGTTGATTTGTTTGTGATAAGCGCCCAGGCTCATATCAAGGCCTACAATATTATTGAATAACGATGTACTTAGCTGACTTTGTAAATTGCCATCGAGATAAGTCCTGACATTCGTCAAACGATCGATGACCAAAGCAAAATGATGCCAGGCATTATCGCATACGCTTCCATTTGTGGCATTTACGGTAGTTCCACCTGAAGTAAGGGTTAACTTACCTGAAGTTTCAAGGAACAATCCAAACGCATCGGGATTATAGCCTTTTGCTGTTGAGTCGATAACACCATTGTACAACAAACAAGCCCTGCGTGTTTGTACGGGCGCTTTAAACCAAAACTCGATGGTAGCATTTTGCTGATTGCTTAATGTTAACTGACGCGAATTGATCAACAATGTTTGTTTTTTGGTTGCATCAAATTGTACTGCCTCGTTTTGAAGCGCGATGATCCATGAAGCATTTATGGTTAGTGTATGCGAACCCGCACGGTCGGTAGCCAAAGTCCCGGTTCCCTCGTTACATGGCCAATAAGCAACCAGGCCTTGCTGGCTTCCCGATAACATTATACTCATATTCGAGACAATATCACTCAGGGAACGTGCCGTATTCCATATACGTACTTCGTCAACTTTGGCCTTTCCAAAACTGCCACCAGATGCAGAACGGCCAATATAAACAGGACCTCTTTCCAAAGGCGAATATTTAATACCTGGTTTGGATAATAATGGTACTTCGTTTTCATCGCCGTACATTGTAAGGATTTCCGTGGTATCGTAAACCAAAGCATAGTGGTGCCATGCAGTCGCCAGGGTAGTGGTGTTAAAAATAATTGACGGATCGACTGTAAATGAATTGCTGCCAACTGTAACCTGCATTTTCTTGTTTGGAATATTTGTTATTTCAATTTTTTCAGTACCGGAAACCCCTTTAGAAAAAATAACCCCTGATTGGATTGAATCGTTCCGTTGCATCCAGAATTCAACGGTAAATGGCGAACCGGCAAAACTGAACCCGTCAGCTTTGGCATAACCGGAAGCGCCATCGAGGTTGAGGCTGGTTGCATGGGCTATAGGGGAGCCATTAAGCACACCGTTTACCTGTACATAATCGCTCATAATACTGCCTTCCACAATGGGCTTGTTGAACACTACACTGATATTTTCACCAATACCAAGTATCCCGGTCGAAGGTTGTGGTGTACCAAATACCTGCAACGGGGTTAAATCTTTAATGCCCGAAGCAACCAGCGAATATGAAGTAATATTATCGGCACAATTTGAACGGGCACGAATATTGTAATCCTGATCTGAATATTGACTTGCATCCCAGGTATAAGAAACCGAACCGCCGGTAATTACACCTTTCTGGCCTGGTAAGATTTGTATAAGGATTCTGTCGAATCATTAAAGAAATAAGCCAAAGGCAACCATGTTGAACTGGATGCCGGTTTGTATTCAAAACTGATGGATTGGAAATTTTGTTCGTTGCGGTTGAAACCGGTTGCCAGCAAAGGCAATGAACTTCCGGTTGTCTGGTTCATTGTCCACTGGTTTAAAGGATCGGCCAATGTAACCGGCGTACAGGCTGGCGTGTATTGCGCGTTTACCCAAACGGTATCGGAAGCATCCCAGCAAGAAGTGCTAAGGACGATACCAATCGTATCGCTTAACACGGCTGAAGGCCCTTTGGCAATGCTCAGGGTTTTAGTAACAGTCCCAAGCGAGGGAATATAAAACACGAGGCCATTGTTTTGGGTTAAAGAAACCCCATCCACCGAAATAAGCGCCCCGTTCGGGTTACTGTTTTGCACAAGCGATAAATTGAACTGCCCGATAACCCCTGTTTGTGCAAGGTTTTGCAAGGTCAGTGTAAATGTTGCATCCTGGGTCGAGGGTACATTCAATTCTGTTGCATTTCTATTGTTATTCGCTAACAAATAGGGTATCTGATTTTGTTCAGTAGCAACATTCAACACATTCTGACCCGGTTGATAAAATTGAGACACTTCCTTGCCTTCGTAAGGGCACATAGTTTGCCCGCCACGTGTATAGAACGCAGGTCCGAAACCATCGGAAGGCTTAAGGATATTTACACTTAAATAATCCCCCTGGCTATTGTCGGCAAGCGAATAACCAAAAGTTATATTATGATCGGTCGTAAAGCTGGTATCTTTGTCATATACTTCACCCAAATCTGTTTCAAAATCCTCGGTAAATCCAACTCCGTCAAATGAAAAACCATCAGCTGTTTCAAAGGAAAGGTGAGTTTCCGAATGAAAGTCTCCATCTGATACTTTTGTTGTATCATAAGTAATTGTATTTTGGTAATTTACACCTGCATCAAAAGATTTATTTTCACTTGTGCTATTAATTAATTTTATAGCAGCAAATTTTACCTGTTCATTATTTGCCAGGAAATTCTTCCATTCAGTTATCCAATTGTTATACACTATTATTGAATCTGAAACATTCACACCTGAAGTATATTTTTTTTGCGTACCCGGAACATAAATGTATGCATCGCCATAAACAGTATCACCCCTGGTTGAATAATGTATTGCAGATTGTGTATTAACATAAGCATTGGGTTTAACCGGAATATAAACGTCAGGTTGTTGTTTGAAAAAGTTGTTACGGATGTTAAGAAGATTTGGCAACAACTCGCTCACGATATGATATTGAGAGTATGAAAATGCCGTTCCGAATTGAGGTGTCATGGCATAACTATTGCCTGTTGAAAGTACCGGTTTCCCTGTTGAATCTTTTACTACGCCTACATTTAAGGTTTTGCTAAATGCAATATTGGTAGAATGGCCAATAAATACATCACCAGTGCTGCCCACATAAGCCGGGTCAGAACTGGTCGACCATTGCTCGGTAGTAGTTGTTGTATAAGTTGTTGTATTATTCCAGGTATTAGTAATATTTTGTGTTAAGCCCAAAGTATTATCACTTACAGATTTAATATCATTAAGAATTAAAACTCCAAATCCAACAGCAGTTTCAGTATTTGGCCCTAAGTGTACTGTCAATTTATTAGATAAATTCCATACTACAGCATCTGAGGTAGTTTCATTATGCGACCAGGACGTTCCTTTTTGCAAATAAGTATAACTTGCTGATCCGGGAGGATCTCGTAATATCATATCTATTTTGGTAGGCCCTGTTGTTACAAAGTTCGAACCAGTGCTTTGTCCCCCAAGAATGACACCGGTTAAACCAGATTGCCATTGGACTGCTTCTGCAACATTGTTTAGCTTGTAATTATACTGAATGGAAGCGCTCAACGTAAAGGGTGAAACAATGTTTGGGCTCCCCCCGCAAAATTATATACCATTGAGCCATTGCTATCGAGTGTGTCGCTAATGTTTGTATTGTTCGATAACGAATTGCTTATAACAAGGGTTCCCCCATCGATTTGAGGGATATCCTCCACTTTTCCGTTCACAAGGTTTTTATATTCTTCATATACCTTTATTTTAAATATATAAGCCGTCTGCTGGTGAAAAATCGGATAGCCAAAGTAATAAACATTAGTATCGGGGAATGACGCACTGGAAACCCTCTTTTTAATGAGGTGCAAGGTGTCAGTAGGCTTGTTATTGGCATCTGTAAACACAATCAGCGAATCGCCAAAAAAGTTTTGATTTGCCTGGCTTACCTGTATAACAGGCGTATTGCGCAAAATAAAATCGTAGCGCTGATTGAAACGGTAGATCGATGAATCAAAATGCGCAATTTTGTGTTTGTTTACCAAAACTGAATCGATGAAAAAATATCGAGAACTGTCTTTTTTGTTAATATCCAAATTTATAGTCCCCAGAAAGCTATTGTCAAACGAAACCGTATTTCCATTCGCAATATTCCCGGCTATGGCGCTGGCTACAGTGTATGTACCAGGGGGCAATTGCACGGCATATTCACCGGTAACTGTATCGGGATAAATTGTAATTTTGTTTTGATTTATTACAAACTGAGATCGAATAAGGTTATTCCCGTAAATATTCACTACAGAATCTCCTGGGTTTGAATGAAGCAATCCATTGGATTGCAAGTTGAGGGTAATCTTTCCATATCCCAGGTTGCTTTTCGACAATCCAAAACCCAGCGGTTTTGCTTGTTGAACAATACCACCTGCAACACGTCCGGCAATGGTTGCAAGGGTTGAATCGTAAAACGTGATGGGAGAAACAATATCGTTTTCAAAATCGTACAACGAATCAAGGTTGCCATTGGCATTTACATAGTTTTTTGTCGGGAACCCGTCCACGAAACTATGGCCTTGTTTCGAAAGGGTAATGCGATGAAACCCAATGGGGACGTCAATTTTAAACAGAACCATTTGCATCGGAAGTCACCGGGGCGCGGTTTTTAATCGCCATGGTTCCATCCACCAACACGCTTACCCCCTGAACAGGAACATTGGTATTGTTATATCTCACCGTGCCCGAGACGTGGAAAGATGAATTGTCTGTAAAATCAACGCTGTTACTTACATTGGAACCCGGTGCAAAATACCGCAATGCCTGGGTAGGGTTAAAAGTGTGAACCCCGAACATAGGCGTGAAAGTATAGGTTGAACCTCCTGCAGCATAAGGAATATTAGAAATTATATAATTCCCATTGCTGTCGGTAATGCCTTTTATTACCAGTAGCGGAGGAGTATAAATTGTCCACCGGACATTGTATAATGTGGCATCATTGCCTTTGTAGGTATTGCCTGTATGTGTCAAATCATAAGCCACATTTCCAACATTCTCATTGCATTGATAATAAGCTTCCAGGCCGGTTTCTGTACCACTTAACACCCTCTGGTAGTCACGTTGTATCGTGGCGCTGTCTAATGCAATATTCCACATACGGATTTCATCAATCAAACCGGAAAATCTGTTTGAAGAATTTAATTGCTGGGCTATATAAAAGGTCCCGGCCTTATCTGCTGTTGAAAAATTATTAAATGTTTGCTTTGCCTGAATTACTTTTTTTCCGTCATTGAGTTGTATCATCAACGAGTTGCCATTTCGAACCGCAGACAGATGAAAATAATCACTGTCCACACTGGCAAAGGACAAACTAACAGAATCAATTCCGTAAACCCAAACTAAACTTTTTTTCGATTCATCTAACCACATCCTGGTTACAGATGCTTTATCAAAAATAAACCTGAGTTTGGTTTTAGATGATGCTGTGTCCTTAACCCAGGCCTGAAATGTAAACCCTGACTGCGAAGTAAGCGATCCATGCGAGGTCTCATCAATTGTCATATACCCATATACGCCATCGAAACCGAGCGCAGAGGTTGGGATAGCAGGATTGGTTTGGGCCAATACGGATACATCCGGAACGGCTGTCCCCCCTGCGTAAGTTATACGTCCGGTGGCAGTTCCTATGGGTTGGCGGAACCCGATGGCAGTAACATAAGTAAGGTTTAGTTTTTGTACGCCCGGTATACCGGCCGCAGTCACTTTATATTCATACAAAGTACCTGTTTCGCAATACTGGTTCGTGCCAGCTCATCACGCTTGGGTCAAGGGTGGCTACAACCTGGAAACTCGTATTGGTGGTTGAAACCAGTCGCCTTGAAATGGTATAACCAGTTATCTGGTCCGCGTTATTGGCAATATTCCATTGCAATAAAACATTATCGGGATAATACCCTTTTGAAGCCCACAGGCCACCCATAAATGTATTTTGCATGTATTGTGCGTCGTAGGGGAAACCCAAATGGCACTGGGCTGCCGCTACATAATTGGAAATGATTGCCTGCCCGATCATGAAGGAGATACTCGTATCCCCGTTGACACCGGCAATCTGGCTTGCAGAGCCAAAGGCTGCCGGGGCATTGTTTGTTTGCGCCCGGCTTAGGTGCAACAGGGCATAAACGAACAATAAGCTTATAGTTAGTTTCTTCATGTCCGTTTAGAGTTTGATAATATAATAAACAGCCATATTTCTTGGACGGGTTTCATTGTCACCACCGGAAATTGAATGAGTATGGCCTCCGGACAAACCGCTTCCTGTATAGGTAGTTCCACTTCCTGCAGCAAGCGCAATAAAATCACCACCTTTAGCTGCAGCAAATGCTTGTGTGGCAACCATATGCCAATGGTCGCCGGGGTTTGACGTTGTTAAAGGATTTTGGGGAAGTGCTGTTGAATTACTTTCATAGCTCCCCACATTGTTACCTGTATTACTTCCACTAAAAATACTTAGTCTGTTTTTTTCATCAGGTAAATCACCCCTTGTCCCATCTACACCGCGTAGAAACATGCCCCTAAGATCAGGTACATTAAAAGGCTTTGAGGCCCCTGTTGCGTTTGAAATAGTTCCTACCGCAATGGTTGTCCCATTTCCCCAATTTGTGCCTATGGCAGCATATAGAGCAGCATAATTAATATTGGCGCCATCATATACTGTTCCATCACAAAAAACCCAACCGGCAGGACAGGTAGTTCCGGCATAAGCCATGATTGTACCCGGAGGTACCCCGTTGCTTGCATACTTGGCATAAGGCACAGCCTGCAATATATAAGTACCTATGGTCACCGCAGCGCCCCCGTTTATGGCAACGCCTACCTGAATATTATATTGTATTGAAAAATCAATATTTGAAAAAGAAGAATACTTGTACCCACTGGCAACCGTAACTCCACTTGCGCCGATAACTGTGCTAAAAACACCGGCTACATCGGTGGTTAATCCGTTCTGGGTTTCCTGGTACACGGTGGTTGTCCCGTTTTGAAAGGTAAAAGTAACATTGACTGTTTTCGAGGCAAATACATTGCCGCTTGCATCGCGGGCTATGCCCTGAAAACTTATTCACCTTGAATCTGCAGCATTTTGCGCAAAGGAACCGAACGTGAATGCTAACATGGTAGCAACAATAAGAAGTAAATTTTTCATAATTTTTTTCATGATTTAGTTTTTCATGATTTAGTTTTTCATGATTTAGTTTTTATGATTTAGTTTTTATTTTAATTATAATTCATACTACCTGTCAAAGGTGAAAAGATATTTTACTAACTAGTGCGGCTATTTGCTCATTGTATAACAATAAAATAACATCAGTTCGTGATAATTTACCTTGGGCTAAAACCCTTAATTTAATTGTCATTTACTATCCACAGGCTTAAACCTGGTATTATTCATCAAGTTGATATATTGGACTTTAGTTTAAGACATATTTTATATCCCGAACTGAAGTTAAAATAGTCATATTGAGCATTGTTGAAATCTGATATATATTTAAAAACGAGTATTTAGAAATGCCCTAAATAAATCTACTATTAATATTGTAATTGTTTTGATCAAAAAAAAATCTAAGATAGAAGAAAAATAATTTCAGTGTACAATACATTGTAATATTTTTTTGAATTTTTCTTCAACAAATATTATTTTCTCATCCATTGCAGGATTAAACGGGAAAAACATTTATAACAACTACTATTCTTCAGAAGATCATTGTCGCTTTTCTATTGTTCAGTTTTAAATAATTGGCACAATATAATTTTTAAATTCCTCCTCCCATTTCGAACATCATTTCACGCGGCCGGCCTTGTACAACTTTTGAATTGGCAGGCAAATCCTGTGTTAGCCAAACGTTGCCACCGATAACAGAAGCACGTCCGATCGTAACCCTCCCAAGAATTGTAGCGCCGGAATATATAATTACATCATCTTCTAAAATCGGGTGCCTTAGTATTCCTTTAACCGGATTGCCTGCCTGATCGAGTTTAAAGCTTCTGGCACCCAGCGTAACTCCCTGGTAAATCCGAACATTATTGCCAATTATACAGGTTTCGCCAATAACAACCCCGGTTCCATGGTCAATAACAAAATTTTCGCCAATTTGCGCGCCAGGATGTATATCTATTCCCGTATCTGAATGTGCCATTTCAGATATTATTCGTGGAATAATTGGTACGCCAAGTTTCAGCAATTCGTGTGCAACACGATAATTTGTCAGCGCTTTTATTGCAGGATAAGCAAAAATTATCTCGCCGTATCCCTTTGCTGCCGGATCATACAAGTACATGGCATGTACATCCCTGGAAAGTTTTTCGCGAATTTCTGGTAGTTTCTTTATAAATTCAATAACTATTTGATCTGAATTACTTTTACACTCTTCACAGTCGTTGCAATTATCCTGATCGCATGTAAAACAATAACCTCTGTTAATTTGTGTTTTCAATAATTTATGTAGCCTGTCAACAATAACGCCCATGTGAAACTGAACTGTATCGGCGCGAACTGATGTATTACCAAAATAACCCGGGAAAATTATTTCCTTAACATTCTCCATAATTTCTTTAATTGCTTTAACCGAAAGCATTTCATCATTCATTTGGGGGCGATGGTAAACCTGTTCATACGATTTTGGATCGGATAGCAATCCTACTGTTTTTGAAATTGCCTGCACAGCTTCTTTATTAAAACTTGTTGTCATGTTTAGATATTAATGATTCTGATTGTAAAAGTAGTTATTACTGCTCAAATAATTTGAAGATTTGAAAATGTGGAAATTTGAATATTTGAATATTTTCAAACAAAATAATCATAACGCAGCTAAAGCTACAAACAATAGAACGCGGATGACGCTGATTTACACGGATTTTGAGAACTAAGTTTGTTAAAAAAACAAAGTTTTATAATGTAATAGTATAAAAGAAATATTAATTGCTTTACGGAAATTGGTATAAGGAGAATAATATAATTTAATTTTCAGATTTCAATCAAAGTTTAAAATAGAAATTGTATGACAAGCTACCAATCCGGCAGTTTCAGTCCTTAAACGGCTATTACCAAGAGTAACACCAATAAAACCTGATTTAACCGCAGATTGTATTTCATTTTCGCTGAAATCTCCTTCAGGGCCTATCAAGCAAACAACGGATTGGCCGGTTTTATAATTATTTTTTATTTTATTCCTGTTTGTTTCGTTACAATGGGCGATTAGTTTAACTTCCTCGTAAGTAAAATTGATAAAACCCTTAAATGTAATACACTCATTTATTTTAGGTTTATATGCTTTATACGATTGTTTCATGGCAGCAATGGCGATCCTTTCGATGCGGTCAACTTTAAAATTCTTTCTTTCTGAATGATCACAAATAACCGGTGTAAATTCATCAATGCCAATCTCAACAGCCTTTTCCACAAGCCACTCTATACGGTCAATATTTTTTGTAGGTGCAATAGCCAAATGAAAATAATAACCTCTTTTTCCAAAATTAAAAATTGATTCAATAATTTCTATATTGCATGCATTAGGATTTTCATTGGATATTTTCCCTTTATATAAACCTCCTTTACCATCGACAAGGTAAATTTCATTTCCTGTTTTCATCCTGAGTACACGGATACAATGCTTTGATTCTTCCCCGTTAAGTGTGTACAATGAACCTGAAATATCCGGTGTGTAAAAAAGATTCATTCGAATATAATTAAGTTAAACATTTAATAATTTTATAGTTGATTCTTATGGAACATCCATGTAATATTAATTTCCTTGTTGTGTACGATAGTGCATGGATGTTTCATAAATATAAAATTGTATATTAACTGACGTGCAAATTTGCAAATTAAATATTTACTTCACCAACCTGGTTTTCAAACTTTGTAAATTGCAATAATAAATAGATTTTCTATGACAAGGATCGGCTTAATTTCAGATACACATGGATTTATTGATGACAAGCTTTTTGAATATTTTGCAAATTGTGATGAAATATGGCACGCCGGCGATATCGGGAATATCGAGACAGCTGATTTTTTAGCTTCCTTTCGGCCTTTAAAAGCTGTTTATGGCAATATCGACGGGCATGAGATAAGGATTTTATTTCCCAAAATATTGAGGTTTAAATGTGAAAATGTTGATGTATTAATTACCCACATTGGCGGCTATCCCGGTCATTACGACCATGAGGTACGCGAAATTTTCAGGATAAAACCTCCAAAACTTTTTATATGCGGACATTCGCATATTTTAAAAATTATCTACGATAATAAATTCGATTTATTGCATCTTAACCCCGGTGCAGCCGGTAAAAGTGGATTTCATGACATTCGCACAGCGCTAAGGTTCTCGATAGATAAAACTGAAATTAAAGACATGGAAATAATTGAAATAGAAAAAAAACATTGAAATTAGGTGCTATA
>CAVSGB010000216.1:0-4899 GCA_963726845.1 uncultured Bacteroidota bacterium
GGTAAATAAGAGGACATTAATTTCTTTTGATGACCTTACTTTGTGTCTCTACAACATCAGGTATCCTTGCGTTACTTAATAAGAATTTTTTTAAGCGCTATTTGTATTAGCTATATTACCAAGAAACTTTTTACTTTTAATATAGTAATTAAATTTAAGGCAGGGTCTCTCGAAGAATATCCCGCTAATAAAGGAAAGATTCTTGATCATTAATTATATGAACGGGAAAAGTTATAATATTGAATTTTTTCAAGCACTTGCAAAAGATAAAGGAGGTGAATGTTTGTCAAATGAATATATAAAGCTTAGCAATAAATTGAAATGGAGCTGCTCAAATGGTCACATCTTTGAATTAACACCGCAAAAAATATTAGCGAGAAATTATTGGTGTGCTGAATGTACTGGCAGGAGAACTTTACACACTGTTGAATCAATTCAAAAGATAGCCCAAAATCGTGGTTGGAAATTTTTATCATCTGAATATTCTGGCGGAAACAAAAAATATAAATTTCAATGTGACAAAGGTCATATTATCTATGTTCTTGCAGACAATGTAATAAAGGGAGTTGGTTGTAGAACCTGCGCTGGTAAACAACTATTAACTATTGATATCTTTAAAAATATTGCTGTCGCAAAAGGAGGAGAATGTTTAAGCGAAGTATACAAGATAGGGGAAAAATTAAATTTTGTCTGTTCAAACGGTCATTTCTTTGAAGCAACAGCAAGTTCAATAAAACATGCTAATTCCTGGTGTCCCAAATGCGCTGGTTTAGAATTGGGCACTATTGAGGAGATGAAAAAGCTTGCCAAATCAAGAGGTGGAAAATGTCTCTCAGATGAATATATAAACAGCGCAACAAAGCTTGAATAGCAATATAAAGATGGGCATAAGTGGTCTGCAACACCAAGAGATGTCAAAAGCAATGATTCCTGGTGTCCATATTGCACTTGGTATAAGCAGGAAACGAAGTGCAAATACATATTAGAAAAATTATTGAATTCGGAATTCCATAAAACAAGAAGCGTTCTTGAAAGCAGACTTGAGTTAGATGGATACTCTAAAGAGTACAATCTTGCCTTTGAATATAATGGGGCACAACATTATGAAAAACATTTCTTTAATAATGACACAAAAAAATTAGAGCAATAAAAAGAAATGACAGTCAAAAATTTGAGGAATGTCAGGCTAAAGGTATAGAGTTATTTGTCATTCCTTATGATAAGGTTAATACTGATTCGGACACAATTGAATTCATTAAAAATGAACTCGGCAAAAGAAAGATACATTTTAGGAATTTTGAACAAGAAGATTTGATGAAAGGATTTTACGAAAACCATTCTGTATTATTAGAAATTAAAAAATTAGTTGAAGAAAAAGGAGGAAGATTAATAACTAATGAATACATAAATAGCCAATCCAAACTTAAAATAGAATGTGAAAACAGCCACATATGGGAAACGAGTTATACCCAATTAAAGCTTGATCGGTGGTGTACAAAATGTTCAGGTTATGCAAAAGGCAGTATTAAAGAAATGCAAGAGATTGCAATAAAAAGAAAAGGGAAATGTTTATCTACTAATTACATTAACAATAAAACGCCTCTCAAATGGCAATGTAAAGAAGGCCATGAATGGTTTGCGACACCACCTTCTATTAAACGTGGTACATGGTGTTTGAAATGTGCTGGAAAAACCAAACTTACCATTGAAGATATGGCGAAATTGGCAAATGAAAAAGGAGGAAAATGTTTGTCAACCAAATATATTAATAATTCTACAAAATTAGTATGGGAATGTGCAAAGGGACATATATGGGAAGCCCAACCACAAGCTATAAAAAATAAAAAAACATGGTGTCCATATTGTTTTGGTCGATTAAAGAAAAAATAGGCCAGCACCTGATAGCGCAAGCGTCCGCTTGTGCTACGAATTTTAGATTTAATAATTTACACGGGAGATGTTACTTAAATATCCCGGAACTCAATAAACCTTGCAGGAAAGCTTTTGTTACACCTGATGCCCGTGTCGGTATATTTTCTTTAAAGGAAGGGAGTTGAATAATGCCCCGGAGTAACCCTATTTTATAATTAAGATAAGGGGTTTGGGTTGTTGCGAGGTCATTGCCATTTACAACCTGCTGAAAAATGTAAATTCCGGCCCGCCGCTGTGCCGCAAGGTTTATTGTTGCTTTTGATTGCAACGGGACACTGGTATTTTTTTTCACTTCGAACGAATCGACCGTTGTTTTTATTGGCTCGGAATTAATAGTATCCATTACTATATCCACCAACATGCCATCGAATTTTGCATCCTGGGCATTGGAACTTTTATTGTTTGCAGTATAATTCCCCAGAAAGGTAATAGAATAGTTGGCTGGGTTTGTATAGGTTGCAGGATCATCTTTTTTCAACTCGTCAAAACTTTTTCCGCTCGAGTGCGCCCGCAGGAAGGCCTAATTGATATACAACACTATCATACGTTAAGGTAACATTTCGTAAAGCTGCTGTTTGGTCTATTTCACTTACTGTGTTGCCCTTTGAACAGTTTGATAATATCAGAACCGTAAAAAGGCCGCAGAAAAACAAAGTTGTATTTTTAAATAAGTTCATTTTAATATCATTAAATTTTTAAAATCAATACAAACCCGAAGGGTTTAAATTCAAAGGTAACTTTTCCCTTTTTATAGGTTTTATTTATCCCCATTTTGGAGGATGTCCAAAAAATAGTGTGAAATGATTATTTTCTAAACTAACTGACTTTTCTATTTCTTTTTCAGGATCATCTCAAAGAATTTAATCCAATTATCATCCTCAACATACATTTCTCCTGTCTCTATACATTCCCTATCCTGAACTGAAATTGTATAACGTACCTTACCCTTATCCTGATTGCTAAATACCCATTGAATTGTATGTTCATCGGGGAATAAAACTTTACCATCGACCATCGTACCATTGTCCCTGAACGATTTCATCTGGTACGATCCGTTTTCTGCATCAAAAAAGATTAAGTCAAAAGCCTGATGGATTAGTTTGGTCGAATCAAGCGTGTCTTTGCCCAATCCTTCAATTTGTAAAATTGTTCCATTCGCCTTTTTATAAATTTTTTCATCCTGTTTGAACGAAAGTTTTTGGGTATCTGTTTGTATCCAACCTGCACCATTCCAGGTTCCTATTAGAAAGGAAATTTTATCAATAGAATCTAATGTTGTTTGCGATGGCTGAAATAGGTTTTGTCCTTTAATCACAAAAGTGAAAATGACTAAAGTTGCTGTTAAAAAAATACGTTTCATTTTCTCGTATATTAGAAGTAATGTAACTATTCGGGTATTAATCAAATATCTAATAAAATAAGTTAAGTTCTAAATATAAATATTATACGCTTTTATAAAGTTCTTCTCCTTTTTGTCTTGAAACAAAAAGGAGCAAAAAATTCAAGAAAATATAAAGCTGTACGTTTCATTGTTGCAACATTTGCACTTCGGGGCGCGCAATATTTTCGACGTTCTAATCAGATTCAAAATATTTTAGTATTTAAGAGATAATTTAAATCACTACCTGAATAGTTACGAATTTATAAAAGTTGAAATTTTATTACTAAACCTTAACCCGTTTTTATTCGCGAAAAGCTTTTAAGAACTTTTTTCATGACGTATAATTTTTATCCTGTTTAAAATAAGTTATTGAATATTTTTGCCACCATGAATGCAGCTGAAGCGGCTACAATACCAATTAACGTAACTTTTAAAGCCCCTTTCAGGGGCGGTTGTCCTGTGGCTTTGCTTTTAAAATATCCAAAGATGAACAGGCAAATAATTGTTAACAGTGCAGAAATACATAATCCCTGAACGGGAGTATGGCTAAAAAAATATGCCGATAACGGAATTAAACCACCTACAATATAAGAAATACCGATAGTAGCTGCACTGTTCCTTGCACGGTTGGCTTCAGGCTTTTCCAGGCCTAATTCATTCTTCATCATAAAATCTACCCATTTGTCTTTGTCCTTTGCCAACTCTTCGACAACGATATTTTGGGTAATTTCATTTAATCCATATTGTGCAAAAACAAGCCTTACCTCTTCTTTTTCATTTTCTGGTATTTTTTCAACTTCATCATATTCCCTTTTCAATTCGGCCTGAAAATGCTCCTGCGCTGTTTTACCTGCTAAATAACCGCCTAATCCCATAGCTATGCTTCCTGCAACAATTTCTGCAATGCCTGCAGTGATAATAATGGCATTGCTATGAACAGTCCCGCTTAAACCTGCTGCCAGGGCAAATGGAACTGTCAACCCATCGGACATACCTATAACAATATCGGTAATAAATACCGAACTTTTCAGGTGTACTTCTTTATGCTGATCTTTATCAACTGTTCCTTCATGATCAACCATAAGAATTAATTAAACAAGGACTACCGAATTTTCACTATGAAATGCGTTTGGGACAAATTTATCAGCCTCCATATCGTTTACCCAATCTTTCCTGTCAATAATATATTTAAATTGATATTCTTTTCCTTTTTCAAGGTCAATAGAAACTGAAAATTCACCGCCTTTTGTTTTTTTCATCGGGAGGCTTTCAATGTCCCAATTATTAAAATCACCTGCCAGGTTAACTAAGTTTGCAGACGTAGCAACGCCGCTTGTCAATGCAAATGTTACCTTACAAGCTGATTTTGATTTGATGTTCTGTTTTTTTAAACTCATGGCTTTAAAATTTAAATTGTTGTTTTATTTATTTTTGTTATTAATGTAAATAATCCTGTACTCAAAATATAATACAGAAACTTATTCAAGACTGCATTTATTTGGGCATTATTCTGAAGCTCTCATTCCTATTAGATAACTTTAAAATAAAGTCATTTACATACTCAATATTATATTTTTTCCTTATTC
>CAVSGB010000217.1:0-4313 GCA_963726845.1 uncultured Bacteroidota bacterium
TTCGACTGCCACCATAATACAAAGGAATATCGCGCATTATAATAAGGTTGGTACTGTTTTTTATATACCAGTCGGCTGTGAAATGAACACGGTTATTAAATAAACTAATGTTGGTGCCTGCATTATATTCGTTAATAATTTCCTGTTTTAGCACATGGTTTGCAAGTTGTGAAACCGCTTTATGGTCATTACGGTATCGTAGTAATTGTAATTATACGTGGTGTAAAAATCGTGCGACAGGGCATTGAGCGGATAATTGCCAACAATTCCCCAGTTCCCGTAAATATTAAACTGGTTCAGCCACGATAGTTTGTTCAAACCATATTCCTTCGAAATATCCCAAGTTAAAGCAACCGAAGGGAACAAATTGCCACCTGCATCAAAATTATCAACAGTAAGGCTTTCGTAATTCGAAACCAGCGAAACAAAATACTTTTTTTTATAATTATAATTAAGATGTGCAGCAAACGACTGTATAAACCGGCTTACAGAGCCCTGGTTCCCGTTTATGGCCAATGAGTTTTTAAGATATATATCGCTCAGGCTGTTTGGGTTTTCAATGGAATCTAAGTTCCAGTACGCATTGTCGGCATAGTTGCGATATCCCGAAACAACTATAAATTCATTATCGCCCATTGTTTTGTGCCAGGTTAAATTTAATTGCTGGTTAAACAGCAAATAATGTTCGCTGCTTTTCATATAATTGCTGTTATTGGCATAATTGGTCACCGATTGAAAAACAGGATCGCTGTTAATATTTTCATATTGAATGTTCGACGAATACAGGTTATTCCTGAAAGTTACCGATGACGAGCCGTTAATATAAAGGTCGTCAAACAATGAATATTTTACCATCAGGTTAATTGTATTGGTATTCACGTTTAATTTATTCTGGATGTTTTTTATAAGCGAATCGGGTGGGTCGATATAATTCAATAGCGGGTAATTGAAATAAGTCCTCAATGCCATGGAACCTATTGATCCTTTTTTAACCGGATGGGGCGGGTCCGAAATAAAAGGTATCGGGCGTGCTGTTCATTAAGGGCGATTTATTTATGGTTTCGAGAATCAAATCGTTGCCCATATAATAATCGAGGTTGTTGAAGTTTTTCTGCAAGCTGCTCCTGACATTCAATTCAACCGATAGTTTTTTTGAAATATCCCTTCCTACATTAGCGCTTAATGTGTAACGGCTATAACTCGAATTTGAAATTATACCGCCATGTGTATAATAATTGCCCGATATATAGAACTTGTTTTTTCCGATACTTCCAGAGCCCGATAGTTGATATTCGTGAATGATGCCCAGTTGAAAAAGCTTGTTTTGCCAATTGCTGCTTTGCAGGTTTTTTGTGGTATCGGAAGGATAAAATTGCTGTATGCCCGAAACCCCGTTTTTTGCTGTTGTATCAAGGGCCGCCAGGAAATCTTTTGTGTTCATTAAATCGTAGCGTTTTGTAACACTTTGAACGCCAAATTTTGTAGAAAACGAAATGTGGCTTTCGCCTTTGTAGCGTTTGGTATCGATTATAACTACGCCATTTCCGCCCTGGTAACCAAACAACGATGTTGAAGAAGCATCTTTTAAAACGGTAATATTTTCAATATCGTAAATATTTAAATCGGCAATGCCCAAAGAGTGTGTATCAACAATGGGAACAGCCACGCCATCAATGATGTATAAAGGATCGGTGCAACCAAACAATGTGTTTAACCCTCTGATGACAACTTTCTGGTGATCGCCGGGAGCGCCCGAAGTGCTGGAGCTCCAAACACCGGGCATGCTGGCTTGTAAAATATCGGTGGCATTGTTGTTGTTCAGCAGTTCAATTTTTTTCGAATCGAGCGAACTTATATTCCTGCCGGTTTCAATTTTGCCCCATAAATCGCGCTGTTTCGTTATTTTCACTTCATCAATCTGGCTTGTTGAAGGCCTGAGGATTATATCAACTGACATATCGCCAGCTACATTAATTATTCTTTCTTCGTCCTTAAAACCAATGAACCTATATACCAATGTATACTCTCCCGGGTAAAGGTTAATAGAATAGCTTCCCTCGGAATTGCCAACCGTACCTGAATTTTCACCTTTAATAAAAATATTGGTGCCGGCCAGAGGTTCATGGCTGGACGAATCGAGTACCATCCCGGTAATTTTATATTTTGCATTTGTTTTTGGTACTTTTTTTAAAACAACCTGTTTGGCAGTGACAGAAAACTGTATATCGGTCCCGGTAAACATTTCCGATAATAACCTGCTTAAAGTTGTTTTGGCGCTTTTTATCGTTACTTGTTTATCTACAGGAATATCTTTTGCTATATACGAAAACAAGATGCCATAATTTTTTTCGAGATATTTTAAAATGTTTCCAATGCTCTCGGATTGAAAAGGCAATTGAATTTGAATTTCTGTAATGTTATCCTGTGCATGCAACATAAAGGAAAACATTGAAAACAGGATTATGAGTTTGATTCTTCGTATCATAGATTTTAGTTTATAATGGTTGGTTTTTAATTAGTACCAAGTAGTTTTTATTTATAAAACAGAATCACTTTATCGGTGATTTTAAAATTCAGATTTGTAGTCTGGCTAAGTACATTCATAATTTCAGCCAGCGACTGATGATTAAATGAGGCCGTAATTCTTATTTCAGCCAGTTTTTTATCTGCAAATACAATTTTTGAATTATAGGTTGCTCCAATAGCTTCGGCAATATCAGAAAATAACTGGTTGTGGAATACAAGTTGACCTGTAAGCCAGGCATTTTCGTTCACCGTATTTACATTTCTTATTTTTATAGAGTGGTTTGCAAACAAAGTTGCAACCTGGTTGATATGCAGTTTTGCTTCATTTACTGGTACCACAATATCAGAAAAATCGACTTTACCCGAAACAACCGCAACTTTAACCTTTTTGGCCAGGGTATCGGATTTTACATTAAATGAAGTTCCGATATCTTTTATAGAAGCTTGCTGGGTTGTAATTTCAAAAGGAATATCAATGAAGTGATGAACTTCAAAAAAGGCTTCGCCTTCCAGCTTTATTTTACGTCTATTTTTATTGTACTTATTAGAATAGAAAATTTTACTGTTTTTGTTTAGCCAAACTATTGAACTGTCTGAAAGGATCAGTTTTTTAATAGAATCGCCGGAAGAAACTGCAATATATTTTTCAGCTTTCCATAACGGAAGTTGTAACCTGAAAACAAAATAACAGCCAATTATAATTGCAATGGCCGCAGCTGCTTTAAATATAATCTGATAATTGTTCCGCAACGAACGTTTAGTGATCGTGTTGTCAAATCGATTCCAGGCAGCGTTAATATCAGGTGATGCCAGTTCCGGGATATTCCCGGCCTGAAGCCAGATTTTCTTAAGGTTTTTGAAATATGTTATGTTTTCAGGAGAAGCTTTAAGCCACTTTTCAACTTTGGCTTTATCAGTGCTTTTGAGTTGGTTTTTCAGGTAACTGATTAAAATATAATCTTCCATAATTTCTGTCTTTTATATAATAGTCACAAAAAACAGACGATACCCTGAAGCGGGATGGAAATATTTTTTAAAAGATTTGGAAATTTATTTGAATTCGAAAATTGAGTGTTTCAGTTTTTTTAGGGCTAGTGAAATTTGTGTTTCTACTGTTTTAACTGAAATATCAAGGTGTTTTGCTATTTCGGGATAAGTGAGCGAAGTAAACCTGCTTAACAAAAATATAGTACGGCATTGCTGGGGTAACATTTTTATGCTTTCACGTATTTGAAAGTTGAATTCGTTTTCATCGTATTTAATTTCTTGTGATGCTGTAATGTTATATTCTTCAATATTTTCGAATTGTTTGTATTTATTTATATACCGGGTTTTTAAGTTAATCGATTTGTTTTTAACCGCGCCCATCAGGTAGTTTTTTAATGAGCGATCGATTTCAATTTTGTTCCTTTGTTCCCAAACTGAAAGAAACACTTCCTGGACTATTTCTTCAGCAAAATGGATGTTACCGGTAAATGTATAGGCATAATTAAGCAAATCTTTGTAATGTGTTCTGAAAATTACTTCAATTTCTTTTTTGTTAAGCATATACAGCTTTTCAAGACAATTTCAAATAAGTGTTCCTTAAAGAATAAATTTAAAAATATTCATTCATTTACGATTTTAGCCAAATATATAAATTGTCCGTTTGCTTTTCATTATGGAATCGTAACTATTTTGAGTATCCATTATGAGAATTGAATATTTACGTTCTAATGTCGTTTAGTTAAGAAAAATTATGAATTCTAATTACGAGAAAACCTCATCCCCAACCCCTTCTCCAATCG
>CAVSGB010000218.1:0-7925 GCA_963726845.1 uncultured Bacteroidota bacterium
AATAATATAGGAAACTATTCTACTATCAACTGACTATAAAGCCATATTTTACGGCTTGAATCCTGAGTGGTAAGCATTATATATTCTTCGATAGCTTTATGACGGTCATTAAATGAGTTCAATGAAACCCTGAAAGTCGTATCCCCTATGTTTAAAATTTCTGGTGTAAAGCCTTTCATAACCAATTCCGTTTTGAAACTGTTTGCACTTTTATATGATTTAAAACTTCCGGCGATTATATAATATTTTATGTTATTTTGTCTTTGTAATATTTGTTGTTTTTCATTTGAAGTTGCATTCTTCGATTTTTGAATTTCTTTATACCATAAGGCATTTCTCTTCAGTTTATTTGCATCAATTTTTCCTGAAAGTGTATCGTTAGTTGCGAATTGTTGCTTTTCGGGAGCTTCATTAAGGCCTAATAGAACAAATATTTTACTGAAGGTAGTGTCCAAATAGCCCAAATTAATAACTATTAAACTACCTGAAATCAAAATAAATAAAACAACCAAAGCAGCTATCCATCTTAATTTTTTATTTGGGGATTTAGGTTTTAAGGATAAATCAACTGAAGTATGTGTTTCAGGCTTTTCAGTTTCAATTTCAATTAAAGGTATTTTCGCGCTTTCAAGCCCATAACTTCCGGCTATCAGAGGACTGTTTGGATCAGCTTCAAAAATTAAAATCCCTGAAATATCTTTTAAAGTTCCGACATTTGTTAAAGAAAAAGATTTGCCTTCGTTTAAAATTTCTTTTACATCTTTAACCCATTTTTCGACAATTTCCTGTGCATTTTCGATAGACAAATCATATACTTCCGACAAAACATATACAAGTGAATTGTTCGATGCATCGAAATTTTCTTTAAAATCTATCCGATATGAAGGAGGTGTAATACGATTTGAAAATTTTAATATTTCAGATGGTATATAAATTATTGAAAGGGTTCCTATGCCCGGAATTGAAATTGAACTATCTCTATATAATAAATCTTGTATTATTCTGGCAATATCCATGAATAAATATAAAGTTTAAACGAACAAATGTAATAATTTTTGCTAAGACAAGATATGCAATAATTTGTACGTTTGGTATAATCGTTGTTTCTTTGCCAAAATTTCATTGAATGAAAAAACAAATATTGGTAACAGGTGGTACAGGATACATTGGTTCGCATACTGTTGTAGAACTTATTAATTCAGGTTTTGAAGTAGTTATAATTGACAACCTCTCAAATTCAAATATTGAAGTTCTTGAAGGAATAAAAAAAATTACAGGAACAAATCCTGTACTTGAAGAGTTTGATCTTTGTGACTCAGAAAAAGCGAATTTATTTTTTGAAAAATATAACAAGATAGAAGCAATTATCCATTTTGCTGCATATAAAGCTGTAGGCGAATCTGTAAATCTGCCTGTTAAATATTATCGCAATAACATATTAACGTTGCTTAACCTGATCGATTGCATGGTAAAATATAATGTTATAAACTTTGTATTTTCGTCATCATGTACTGTGTATGGGCAACCTGATATTTTGCCGGTTACCGAGAATGCTCCAATTAAAAAAGCAATGTCGCCTTATGGGAACACGAAACAAATTTGCGAAGAGATAATCCAGGATGCATTGTTGCCAAACAAAAGTTTAAAAGCAATATCGCTAAGATACTTTAATCCTATTGGCGCGCACAATTCAGCATTAATTGGTGAATTGCCACTCGGTGTGCCTGCCAACCTTGTTCCATTTATCACACAAACAGCAATTGGCCTTCGCAAAGAGTTAAGTGTTTACGGGAATGATTACAACACAGCCGATGGTTCATGTATACGTGATTATATTAATGTTGTCGATTTGGCAAAAGCCCATGTTGTCGCCATTGAAAGACTAATTGAAAATAAAAATAAAAACCCGTTTGAGGTATTTAATATTGGGACTGGAAAGGGTTTGTCGGTTTTTGAAATAATTAATACTTTCGAAAAAGTGACAGGAGAAAAGTTAAATTATAAAGTTGTTGGACGCAGGGCTGGCGATATTGAGAAAGTTTGGGCAGATACAACTTCTGCAAATAATGAACTTGGTTGGAAAGCTAAAGAAACAATTGAAAATACAATTCTTTCTGCCTGGAATTGGGAAAAAAATATCAGGAAGAAGTAGTTGTGGAGAGTGAATATGTGAAGACTGGAGTTGAGAATAATAAAATTCTGAAAAAATGGACAAGACAATTTTAATTACTGGAGGTGCAGGCTTTATTGGTTCGCACGTAGTACGTATGTTTGTAAATAAATATCCTGGTTACAAAATTGTAAACCTTGATAAACTTACTTATGCCGGTAATCTTGAAAATTTAAATGATATTGATTCAAAACCCAATTATTTTTTTGAGAGGGCTGATATTACAAATGCACTTCAGATAGAGAAACTTTTTGCAAAATATCATTTTGATGGAATTATCCATTTGGCTGCAGAATCGCATGTCGACAGGTCAATTGCTGATCCGATGGCATTTATTAATACTAACATTTTGGGAACAGTAATACTTTTAAATTCAGCCCGGAACAGTTGGAAAGATAATTTTGAAGGTAAAATGTTTTACCACATTTCTACCGATGAAGTTTATGGTTCGTTAGGCAAGGAAGGAATTTTTACCGAAACTACTTCATACGATCCGCGAAGCCCTTATTCTGCCTCAAAAGCCAGTTCCGATCATTTGGTAAGGGCTTATCACCACACTTATAAATTACCTGTTGTCGTTTCAAATTGTTCAAATAATTATGGGCCTAACCAGTTTCCTGAAAAGCTTATACCGCTTTCCATTAACAATATCAGGAACAATAAGCCAATTCCGATTTATGGGAAAGGTGAAAATATAAGGGATTGGTTATATGTTGTAGATCATGCCAGGGCAATTGATTTAATTTTTCACAATGGGAAAGTCGGTGAAACTTATAATATTGGCGGGCATAACGAGTGGACTAATATCGATCTTATAAAACTACTTTGTTCGATTATAGACCAAAAACTTAATCGTAAACCCGGGGCATCTGCTGAATTGATTACTTATGTGAAAGACCGTGCCGGGCACGATTTACGGTACGCCATCGATTCTTCAAAAATCATGCGTGAATTAGGCTGGCTGCCATCTTTACAATTTGAAGAAGGATTGGCGAAAACAGTTGACTGGTACCTTGCGAATGAAAAATGGATGAAAAATATTGTTTCGGGTGAATATGAAAAGTATTACGAAACCCAATATGTAAAAAGGTAGATCAAATTTTGATCTTATCAAATTCAAATCCTTTTGCCGAATAATATTCTAACAGAGTTGGCAATGCTTCAAGAAGCCTTCTTTTAGCTTTTTGTGTATCATGAAAAACAATAATTGAACCATCCTTTGCATTTTTAATTACGATTTCTATGCAGTCTTTTCCAGTTAGCGAATGGTCGAAATCATAGGACATTACATCCCAAAAAACAATTTTATATTCTTCTTTAAGAAATTTATATTGATCCGGCCTGAGTTTCCCGTATGGTGGCCTTATTAGATTCGAATCAATTAGCTTTTCAGCCCTGATTATATTTTCAATATATAAATCAGTTTTTATTTTAAATCCGTTCAAATGGCTGAACCCATGATTGCCCGTAGCATGGTTCTCCGTAACTGTTCTTTTATATAAATCAATATTCCTCTCAATATTTTCGCCAAGACAGAAAAAAGTTGCTTTTGCATTGTATTGGTTTAAAATATCCAGTACAATTGACGTGACTTCCGCATCCGGGCCGTCATCGAAAGTAAAAAAGAGCTTTCCCTTTGCCTTGGGAAAGCTCTTTATAACCTGAGGATAAATTATTCCTGTCAACCATGGAACTGATATAAACCTCATGGCTTATGATCCACTGCTATACAAAGTGTAAAAGCGTTTAAAGGAATCGTCCCATTTTTGGGCTATATCGTTTTGCTTGTATTCTTTAGCAATCATTGATAACTGCTGCATAATCCGCAAATTAATCCTGATATCGTTATCGATTAATTCGCGTTGGTCAGCTTTTAGCCTGAAATAATAATCCAATTCCTGTTCGGTAAGATCAGCAAGCCTTTTGGCAATTCCTAAAGCTTTTTCATTTTTATTCAACCTGTAATAAAGGTCAATAATTGGTAGACTAAAATAATTATACGGGATACAATTATCAGGCAAAATATCCATACACTTATCAAGTACTAAAAGTGCCGAATCAGGTTGTCCTTCATTAATGAGCGTTTCAGCTAATTTTGCAAATCCATTCCTGAAATTCGACAACATGCGCATATTATTTTCATCGAGATAGACTTTGGGATTGTTGATTCCGCCCCATTTGAATACATGCATCATGTTATTGTACACAGTTTTTGTATCTATGTTGTTTACGTCCCCCATCGGGGCTTCTGTTTTGACTGGTACAACCTTATAAGTGAGGCCGCAAATTTGCAAGTACTGATCGAGGTTTACATAATTTTCATGAGAAACTGTTATTGCAAAATAAACCGGCCGCTTCCAATTGTTGTTGGCCAATAGGTCAAGTATCATCAAGTCAGCTTTGGTAATATAGTTTCTGTTAATGCTCCATTCCATGCGAGGCACAACTTTCTTTGCCAAACTACGGGGAAGATATCCTGATCCAAAAACAGCTGCTGTATCGACATCGATTTTGAATTTCTTAGAAGGAATATAATCAATGCGTTCACTATAATTTTGTAGCGATTTGGTTTGAGGGTTATCGCTTCCAACAAAGTCAATGGCTTCTTTCAGGTCTACATAATTATTAATCCGGTCAATCAAATATACGATATCCCGTTTTCCTGCCAACACTTGTTCTTTCTTGAGTGAGAATGGTACCGGATCGGATTCATAGCATTTGCGTTCCATCTGCTCAATATACCAGTCAGCGCTGAGGTAACTTAAGTTCACCACGCGCACATCTGTTCGCACACCTTCAACTTCCTGGATATACCATAACGGGAAAGTATCGTTATCGCCGTTTGTAAAAATAATCCCATTTTTATCGCACGACATTAGATAATTATATGCAAAATCCCTTGCTGTATACCGGTAAGAACGGTCGTGATCGGCCAGTTTTCTTTTGCCATAATTGCAGGTACCAACCCCAAACAAATAACTGTCAATGCAACAGCTTTTGCCGGAGCAGGGACTTTTTTTAAAACTTTCTCGTAAAGTCCCAAAACACCAAGCCCTATCCACATTGAAAAAACATAAAATGAGGCAACGTAAGAATAATCTCTTTCCCTCGGCTGATATGGGTATTGGTTAAGGTACAATATAATTGCAAGCCCGGTAAAAAAGAAAAATAGTGTCAGTACAGTGAAATCTTTCTTTTCTCTTCTGTAATGATAAATTAAGCCAATCAATCCAAGTATAAATGGAAGCATATAGTATTTATGCAATCCTTTATTTTTGGACATCGACTCAGGCAATTTATCTTGTGTGCCAAGGCGCCATTCGTCGAAAAATTTTATTCCTGTCAGCCAGTTTCCTTTGGTTATTTCGCCATGTCCCTGTATATCGTTCTGCCGCCCTGCAAAATTCCACATGAAATACCGGATATACATATGGTTGATTTGGTACCTTAAAAAGAAAAGAAGGTTTTCACCAAATGTGGGTTTGTATAAAGTTTGAGGTTCACCTTTGTTATTGGTAGTTTCAATCGGAATACCTTTAATTCTTCCCCAATATTGGTACATTTTTATATGATCTGCTTCAGGGCTCCACATTCTGGGGAAAAACATTTCGAAACGGTCATCATAAACATATTCAGGTTTATGGTTTGTAATTTCGTATTTTCCGTTGATTGGGGTATAAGTTGGGCTCCCATCTTCTTTAACTTCTTTTACTGGTGCATTATAAACCGCCCCATACATCAGGGGATGGTCGCCATATTGTTCGCGGCTAAGATAATAAAGCAGGCTAAACATATTCTCCGGATCATTTTCATCTAAAGGTGTATGGGCGATTGAACGTATTACGATTAATGTAACCGAAGAATACCCTAATAAAAGGACAGCAAACACTAACAAAATTGTATTTGCAAGTACTTTCCTGTTTTTATAAGTATAATACAAGCCCCAAACCACAAATGCAACTATTGCAATTAAGTAAAATAATACTCCTGAATAAAATGGAAGGCCAAACCCGTTTACAAACATTAAATCCATATAAGCTGCGCCATAAATCAAACCACGCACCACTCCAAACATTATTGTACCGATAAGAACAATGGTTATAATCGAAGCGTAGATTATGCCTTTTCTGCTAAAAGGATATTTTTTAAAATAATAAATAAATACTATAGCCGGGATAGCCAGTAAATTTAATAAATGTACACCTATAGAAAAGCCCGACAATATAAGCAATTAAAATCAGCCACCTGTTTGCATGTTTTTCATCGGCATGTTCTTCCCATTTCAGTATTGCCCAGAATACAACTGCAGTGAAAAGTGATGACGACGACCAGACAATTCCTTCAACAGCCGAGAACCAAAAAGAATCGGAAAATGTAAATGCGAGCGCACCTACTAAACCCGAACCTATTATTGCTAATGTATTGCCAATTGTATATTCATTATTCTTGATAATTATTTTACGTGCCATGTGTGTTATACTGAAGAAAAGCAGTAAAATAGTAAATGCACTTGCCAGCGACGACATAACATTCATTGCAACAGGTACTTTAGCAAGGTTATTGCCTGCGAACATTGTAAAAAAATGGCCCATAAGTTCGAAAAATGAGTTTCCCGGAGGATGGTTTACCTGTAATTTAAATGCTGTTGCAATAAATTCACCGCAGTCCCAGAAACTTACGGTCGGTTCCATTGTCGAAAGGTAAACAATAGCGGCTATAGCAAACGAAATCCAGCCGAAAATACTGTTTAGGATTTTAAATTGTTTCACTCGTATATAATTTTAGTTAAACATTAATAATCTTATAGTAGATTCTTATAAAACATCCATTAAATAATCATTTCCTTGTTGTGAGCTATCGTGAATGGATGTTTCATTAAATATAAATTTAAGTTATTTGCAGTTTGAAATACAAAATATTCGAAACACCAAATTAAGGGAAAATTTAGAAAATAGTCATCAGTGAAGCTGAAATAATTATTTATTTCATTTATTTTAACTAAGTACACCCTTTTGAATTATCATTATATTTGCACCGTTTTTAAAAATAAATTTGATTATAGGGTATTTCTAATTCCTAATGAATAATTACTTTGGATGAGTTATTGCTACATAATAAAAAATTCAAACTTTACAAAGATTATAATCTTATTGAAAATGAGGTGAATAAAATGTCCAAAGCAATTACCAATGATTTATCAGGAAAGTCACCAGTCTTTATTTGTTTGCTTACGGGTGCATTTATGTTTGCTTCCGATTTGATTAAAAATATTGATTTCGATTGTAATATAGCATTTGTAAAATTATCGTCTTATAAAGGAACTCAAAGCAAAGGCAAAGTGACCAAAATATTAGGACTTGATACAGTTATTGAAAACAGGCATGTTGTATTAGTCGAAGATATTGTAGATTCCGGCACTACATTAAATTTTTTTTTAAATGCATTGAAGGAACGCAAGCCTGCAAGTATCAGGATTGCAGCAATGTTTCATAAACCAGAAGCCAGTTTGCACTCAATACATATTGATTACCTCGGGATGAATATTGAAAATAAATTTGTGGTTGGGTATGGATTGGATTTCGATGGTTTGGGAAGAAATTATAAAGATTTGTATATCGAAATTTAGTTTTAAACACTTTAAATAAACTTATATTATGCTGAACATTGTATTATTCGGGCCTCCTGGCTGTGGCAAAGGCACACAAAGCGAGAAGTTAATTGCCAAATACCAATTGGTGCATCTTTCAACAAGACA
>CAVSGB010000219.1:0-7614 GCA_963726845.1 uncultured Bacteroidota bacterium
AAATTATAAATCCACTGTTTGTCAGCGTTTGCTGTCAACGAAGAATGAATCCACGGACAACCCTAAAAAGTCAACGAAGGACAGTCAAAGAGTAAAATTATAAGTCAAATCCCAAATCAAACGAAACCAAAAATCCTGCTATAAACCTTGTTATAAAAATCAAGTTGTAAATCCACTATTTGTCAGCGTTTGCTATCAATGCCGGATCAATCCACAACCCTAAAAAGTCAACGAAGGACTGTCAAAGAGCAAAATTATAAGTCAAATCCCAAATCAAACGAAACCAAAAATCCTGCTATAAACCTTGTTATAAAAATCAAATTGTAAATCCACTATTTGTCAGCGTTTGCTATTCAATACCGGATCAATCCACAATCCTAAAAAGTCAACGAAAGACTGTCAAAGAGCAAAATCATAAATCAAATCCCAAATCAAACGAAACCAAAAATCCCGCTATGAAATCCAAATCATGGAGACAGTCTGCCGTGGACTTTTATAATCTCTGTCGAAGTTGGTCTTGCATTGCTGGCAAACGTTTTCGGCTACTTACCGTGCGGGAGTGCGGTGCGCGTCCCTGTCCGCTTGCAAATGCCGCAGCACGCGTGCCACTGCGCTTGCAAACCTTCTGAAACCCGCATGGTATGTGAGCCGATGTTGGCCCCCGTTTGTGTGTCCTGCGATGAATCAGGGCACTTTCAAATATAGAAATCTTCCTGATAATCAGGAAGAAAGTTCTTTGAAATTGATTCATCTTAACTTTAGATGAGATGAGAGGCATCTATTTATAGTGTTTTGGATTAAGAAACGAGCCGGAAAAGAAATCCGGAGGTCTCACAAACAAATTCTATACATTCCCTTTATAGATGGGTGGTCTCTCGGATACGCCTTGCTGGAGGTGTTTCCAATCCGCCCTGCGGTGCTTCCCTTTCAAGGGGTAGGTACTGAACGGCATGGGTTAAAAGGCAGAAAACCCATTTCGGTGGGAAATCTGTCAGGAATGGGTAAAGAAGCTGAACGAAAGTAAACCGTTCGATGACATGTCGAAACTAACTTTTACGATTCTGAAAACCATGTGTGTGACGGTCACATGGGATAAGGACAAAGATTACCAGTTTATTGGTTGTCCCGGAATCCGGCATAAAGACGGCAGGAGCTTTACCTAGGCTCATCTAAGGAACAGGAGAACCTACCCGTTGGTGTAAAGAGAGAATGCCGAAAACCTGTAAGGCAAGGCAAAGAGTATCGATACAGCGGAGTAGGGGCGGATTAACCCGTAGTAGCGATTTGTGCCAGATTAAGCCCTGTGAAAGCAGGGATGAGCGAAGGGGTTAACGGACTCAAGGCAATTTTACCAACTTCGATTAATCGGGGGATGAGTTTGTTTCAGCCTGTTCCCGCTAAAATGCGGGACGTGAGTTCGAAGAGCCGTGTGATGGGAGACTATCAAGCACGGTTCCGTGAGAGGTTTAGGGGTGAAACTCCCCTTTACCTACTCGACTTTTAATTGCACTGAATTTTAATTTACCAATTTATACTTGAGAGTATAGGTCAAACTTACTTTAATAGGTTTCCCATTATACTTACCAGGTATCCAACGTTTAATATTTTCAAAAGAAGATATTGTTGTATTTTCCATATTAATACTTGGCGCACGGATAACCTTGAAATTTCTTGGTATTCCATCACAATCAACATCGAATTGAACTACAAATTTGCCTTGATTTGAATACGATCTAACTGCTTCTCTAAGTACATTCATTAAATATAGATTTTTGAATGCTTCTTCACCTCCCGGATATTTTGGAGGTTCAATATCTATAATAGGCTGATCATTTAGAATGCCATATCCAGTTGCAGAAATGGTTTTGAAATTATCTGAATCAGGTTTTTGTGGAATAAAACTTAAGAACGGATAATCCTCTTTGTACAATAATGATGAATAATAATTTTTTTCTATCAATTGTAGTTCGATTGGTTCGAAAATCCAACTTGAAATTAGTGGCAACTTTATTTTTATTCCTTTTGAATCTATATCATATCTAATACCTTTTTTGTATTTACCAACTTCATATTTTTCTTTGGCTAAAATGTTACCCTTATAAGATAAGATCCAATCATCGTCCATTTCACAATCTTTAAATGTACCAGAAACATTAAAAATATTTTGACTTGAATCACAATATTCATAAATAAATTTTCCATTACCATTTGTAATTAGATTATTCCCGATAGAATCATAACTTTCATTAACACAAAATTTATCAGAAGAAAAATTAATTTTATAATTGACAGAACCATTATTATAAAAAAATATCCATTTATCAATTCGTCGATCATTTAAATATTTACCTTGCGATGAAATTTGATTATTTGGATAATAAAAAATAAAGTCTCCTTCTTTTTTATAATTCTTATATGTTCCTTCACATATCTTTTTCCCATCAATTCCAATATCAACAAACTGGCCATTACCTAATTCTCTTGTTTTCCATATTCGTTTAAAAGTGGCAAATTCTTTCAATGTAATCTTAAATTTGGAGTCATAAAAAATCTCCAAACTTTCTTGAGAATAAATACTTTTCAATAATAGGTTACATAAAATCAAGATAATAATTTTTTTCATAAAACTTCAAATTAAAGTATAACAATAATATGATAAATAAAGAATCAAATTTACTATGACTTGAACTTTCTGTTGCGAAAATGGTTGCCAACGTGTTCGGCTATGACCTGTGCGGGTTTTAGAGCCACGATCCTATCAATCGATAACAAATGTAATAGAATGCACTGACATTTGCAAACCACTGAAACCCGCATTGGTTATGAGCCGGTGTTACCTGCTGGCAGTGTGTCCTGCGATGAATCAGGGCACTTTCAAATATAGAAATATTCCTGATAATCAGGAAGAAAGTTCTTTGAAATTGATTCATCTTAACTTTAGATGAGATGAGAGGCATCTATTTATAGTGTTTTGGATTAAGAAACGAGCCGGAAAAGAAATCCGGAGGTCTCACAAACAAATTCTATACATTCCCTTTATAGATGGGTGGTCTCTCGGATACGCCTTGCTGGAGGTGTTTCCAATCCGCCCTGCGGTGCTTCCCTTTCAAGGGGTAGGTACTGAACGGCATGGGTTAAAAGGCAGAAAACCCATTTCGGTGGGAAATCTGTCAGGAATGGGTAAAGAAGCTGAACGAAAGTAAACCGTTCGATGACATGTCGAAACTAACTTTTACGATTCTGAAAACCATGTGTGTGACGGTCACATGGGATAAGGACAAAGATTACCAGTTTATTGGTTGTCCCGGAATCCGGCATAAAGACGGCAGGAGCTTTACCTAGGCTCATCTAAGGAACAGGAGAACCTACCCGTTGGTGTAAAGAGAGAATGCCGAAAACCTGTAAGGCAAGGCAAAGAGTATCGATACAGCGGAGTAGGGGCGGATTAACCCGTAGTAGCGATTTGTGCCAGATTAAGCCCTGTGAAAGCAGGGATGAGCGAAGGGGTTAACGGACTCAAGGCAATTTTACCAACTTCGATTAATCGGGGGATGAGTTTGTTTCAGCCTGTTCCCGCTAAAATGCGGGACGTGAGTTCGAAGAGCCGTGTGATGGGAGACTATCAAGCACGGTTCCGTGAGAGGTTTAGGGGTGAAACTCCCCTTTACCTACTCGACTTTGTCTTTCTTTTATTCAATCAAAAATACAATATCTTTCTGACTAATGTGATGCTGCTACCAAGTGCGGTGGGGCGGGACGGGCAGAAAGGCTCTTTGCGTTTTTTTGGCGGGGAGACTCCCGTGTGAGGGCAAAAACGCAATGTGCCTGCCTGTGAAGGGATGGGAGCGTAACGTATGCTCTGAACTCTCTTTCAGTTTTGTAACACACAATCGAGAAATTAAATCACAGGAGCGAGAAAATCAAACACAGGAGTGAGAAATCGAAACACAAGAACGAGAAAATCAAGCTTAAGAGAGAGAAATTGAAACTCAATTTAGGTATACAATTAGAAAAGAGCTAAATGACTGAACTGATAGGGGATTTAATTTAGACAGTTAAATTATTTTTCAACTCCGATTAATTATATATTGAATACCAAATTTTATTATCACCTCTTTTCACAAGTTCATAACCGGGAATATTTACATAAATTCCTATCACATGCGGAAAGCCGGCAATATAAGCAAATGGACCATTTCTAGAAAACCCGAAGTTGATACCCTTTGCCGTAAATGTTTTTGAAATAGCGGTACAAATAATAGTATCCCCTTCACTGATATAATTCTGTATATCATCAGTTGAAAATACCATAGGATCATTTATTTCTCTGTGCATATAAAAAACATTGTTATTTTTTGAACTATTAAAAATGTAAAAGAAAAAACTATCTGCAACTGCATGTGTTAAAAATCTGTCTGATGTGCACCAACTATAAATATTCTCATGTATTTTTAAGTCACGTAGGTTAAAACTGATTTTCCTTGGAGAATATTTAAACCGGGTTTCTAAGTAACAATAAATTTTATATATTAATGACGAAGTAAAAACCGGCTCTTTTTTATTATATTCTTCAGCTTCTTTTTTCATCGCGTTATTCAACAGATTAATCAGATCCTGAAATTTTATAACATCTGATTTAGATTTAACATAAGCAGATTTAGAAGCGACACTGCCATTTTTATATAATTTTAAAGTTGTAATAATCTCCCAGCCTGTTGCAGGATCAGTCATAAACATAAATTGCGTTGGAGTCTTGGCTCCGTTTGCAAAATCCTCTGCTTCATCCAGCATAAACTTCACTCTGCCAGAAAAATGTGGCGATAACTCATTACAGATAATAATTGTTTCATTTCTAAATTTCAGACACTCTGAACGCGACATTTCCAGATAAGTTCTAAGAAAACCTTCTGGTAATTTTGGATGATCCAGATCTACCCATATTGATATCTTGGATTTTTCCACATTTTCTTCTGCAAATTTTTCAACCTTGTATTCACCTCTCTCAATGTATTTATCAAAATTTTGGACGTACTGTGAATATCTTTTAATTAACTCATCTCTTGTTTTTTTCTCTTTGTCTATCCATTTACATGGAAATAACAGAACTAAAAAAATGATTACTGCTGAAAAGATTATAGGATGCTCTCTGATTTTTACAAATAAAAACCAGTTTGGATTTTGAATGTACCTCAAAATATTAATAATCTGATTTTTTATAAAAGAAGTATCATCTTTTATATCATCCATTTTTTTTAAGATGATTGTATTTTGGTCCTGGAGCGGCTTTACAAAGTCCGGGTAATTGAACTGCTTTTTAGCTTTACTGCCTGATACCTGTTTATAGCTAAGCGTTCCAATCTGTTTCTGCATCTCAGAAATTTTAATTAATATTTCTTTCTGATTATGTTGATTGATCTTATTCGATTTACTTATACTTTCCTGTATTGATTCAAGCATCAGATTATTAAATGCCTTCCATCCTTCAGTCGATTCAGGTTTAATCAACTCTTTCAGGAAAAGTTCATGTAATACATTCTGGAAATGACTCCTGAAATAATTACAGAATTCCTTATCAGCTCCTTCTTTAATAAAACTATTTTCAATGGCATTCCATAAAGTGCTGTCTATTATTTGTCCGCTGGTATTTATAGTTTTTAATAATTCTGTGTCTATAATAAAACTTTCTCTGTAAGAATTGTAAATTTTTTCAACTGTCAGGATAAGCTTTTTTATGAGCCTCTCAAGCTTTGGATTTTTATAAATAAATTTTTCTTTTAAGTAATTTCCCTTTACCTGATTGCATGCTGAAATAAAAGTCCTATAAAAAATAACCTGAATATTTTCATTCTTGACTCCGTTTTTACTGCTATTCCAGAGCCCCATTATAATTTCAGATATACCTAATATTCCTCCCTTTGCAGCTTCAATACCCAGTGCTGCAAATAATTCGTTCTGATGTGCAAGACTAAATAAAACACCAATTCCTGCAATACTGATGCTTAATAATAATTTGGCGCCTTTATTATTCATATTTCTATTTTCATTCCACTTAATAATACTAATTTAATTGCATATTTCCTGCTACGTTATTTTTGCTGTTGCACCTAATGGAGAAACTATCTAAAAAATAAGGCAAAAAAACTAAACTAAAGAGGAAAAATAAATAATCAATTATCCCTCAAACATCTTACACTTAAACTACTGCTCTCGTAAGGGCTATAACTTGTTACGCTTGCAACATAAGGTTGTAAAAGGATTGAACTAGCTCGTGGATATGGGTCACTTGGCGTACCTGGCGAACTTTGATTAGCTGACCACCAGCTACCCTGATTGCCTATGTTATAAATAGGACCATTGCCAATAAAAGTACCACTCCATCCACGAAAACCTCCTGGAAGTGCTAAGAAACCGCTACTATCATCAGCTACATTTGGTGAATCCCAATGAATAGTACCTATTTCCATAAGTTTTTTACCAGCTACATTTGAACCACCTAAACAATTGATAAGTATTGTCCACTCTGAATCAGAAGGCACATGCCAACCTGTTGGACATAATTTTCGACTGTCAACAACGGTATACCATGTATACAAAGCACCATATGTACCTGCATAAGTAGCAGAATCATTGTTATAATAACATCTCGCCCCAGTTGTAATCCAACTTGCACTGCCAGCCAGAGGTATAGTTGAACCATCGTTATATTTTGTGGTTTTTAGGTTTTCTTTCATCCACACTTGTGAGCCAATATTAATTGCATTATATATGTTATTGTCAATATCTGTAACAGAACCAGTAGTTGCAAAACTTTGAAGATTACCATAAGCCGTACCAGAGTCATTTGTTGCATAAGCCCTTACATAATAGATTGTATTTTCAGACAATCCTGAAATGCTACTAATAAAATTCCCACTACCGGTACTATCAGAAGTTTTACTATCTGTTATAGTAGGATTTTGAGCAATACTCCAACATACACCACGAGCTATTATATTTGCACCTCCGTCATTGGTTATATTTCCGCCACAATTGGCAGTAACTTTTCTTACATTACTTAAGTTACTTGTAATTATTGTAGGTGTTGTTATAAATTGTGAGGTAGTTAATGTAATTTGTTGACCATAAGCCGTACCAGAGTCATTTGTTGCATAAGCCCTAAAATAATATGTTGTATTGGCCGACAGACCTGTAATTTTGCTGGTGAAACTGCCTATGCCAGTACTATCAGAAGTTTTATTGTTACCAATAGTAGGATTTTGAGCAATACTCCAACATACACCACATGCAGAAATTTTAACGCCTCCATCGCTTGTTATATTACCCCCGCAAGTGGCAGTTGCATATTTATTTATTACATTATTAGTTGTTATTTTAATGCCATTATTAATTACACCTTCCTTAGTAAAACGAACAGCTCGAACCATACCTATATAAGCGATACCAGCAGTTTCAGATGTTTCTTGAACTCCACCATTATAAAAGTTTTGGAACCAGGCATTGCCAGATTCATTCACAGTAGAACTCCAATATCCAAAATTATTATTAGTAAAGTTACCAATATTTTTTGTTTGTAAATTTTGGTACATCATGTTCAATTCATCTTTTGAAGGTAAA